>NZ_PIRQ01000006.1 GCF_003048535.1 Campylobacter concisus
AATATACAAGGAATTAGATAGGTGGCCGGGAGATAGGGATTCGAACCCCAGGAGGCTTTCACACCTCAACGGTTTTCAAGACCGCCGCTTTCGACCGCTCAGCCATCTCCCGAATTAAAGATTTGTGATTATAACCAACTTTGCTTAAAATTTACTATAATCTATAAAATTTACTCTGTTTTTTCTTTAATATATGTAGCTCCATCATTTATCTTTTCTTTGGTCCATTCTTTAGCATTATGAGTATCTTCTTTTACACCATGCCAAGTATTTGAACAACCAGCCACAAAAAATGCTATAAACACTGCTAAAAGTAAATTTCTCACTGTTATTCCTTCGAGTAGTTATTTTTGAAATTTGGAGGCGACACCCGGATTCGAACCGGGGATCAAAGCTTTGCAGGCTCATGCCTTACCACTTGGCCATGTCGCCATATCGTGGTGCCCGAGACCGGACTTGAACCGGTACGGTAAAAACTACCGAGGGATTTTAAGTCCCTTGCGTCTACCATTCCGCCACTCGGGCTAAGTTAATGGAGCGGGAAACGAGATTCGAACTCGCGACCCCAACCTTGGCAAGGTTGTGCTCTACCCCTGAGCTATTCCCGCGTTAAAGTTTGCAATATTATCCAAAAATTGCTTAAAATTTTATTTTACTAAAACGAATTTCAAAATATTGTAAGCCATAAAAAGATAAAATGCCAAAATCTATTTGGGGTTATAGCTCAGCTGGGAGAGCGCTTGAATGGCATTCAAGAGGTCGGCGGTTCGATCCCGCTTAACTCCACCATAAATCTAAATACATCTATCATTATTTATACCTTACTGCAAAAATAACTTTTTACCAAAAAAATAAGATACCAATATGTAAAAATTTAATGGGTAATTGATATTAAGACCCTTACCAACATTAGTAAAAGTTAATAACTAAAAAATAATTTTATAAATTTTTATCTTGCTTTAACAAAAAATAAAATAATATTCGCTATTAAAATTTAAAGGAAAAAAATGTTTTTAAAAAGAGGAAAAATTATTTTCAACATCCACCTAATAATCGGTCTAATCGCTGCTATACCGCTACTTATCATGACGCTTATGGCACCATTTGCCTCATATAGAAACGAGATAAAAGAAGCCATAAACGACAAATATATAAATTTAGCGGCAAGCGAGAAGCCAAATTTAAGTCTAAGTGAGATCCTCGCCAAGGCAAAAGACAAGATCAAATTTGACACGCTTGAAAACGTGCAAATCGGCGGCGAAAACAAAGCTTATAGCATCAGCGTTACTAAAGACAAAAAGCTCTTAAATTTCTTCATCGATCCCCGCACCGGCGAGGTGATCAGCGAAGACTGGGGCGAGAAAACTCGCATGATAATACTAAGCCTACATAGAAATTTAGGCCTTGCTCTGCTTGATAGCAAAGTCCCAGCCAACATCGGCAAGCAAATAGTCGCCATTAGCTCCATCATCATGGCGCTTCTTGCCATCAGCGGCCTCATCCTCTACGCACCAGCAATCAAGCGAAATTTACTAAATTCGCTAAAGATCAAAACAAACGCCAAGGGCTACGCCTGCTTTTACAACCTCCACACGAGCCTTGGCACCTACGTGGCGATCCTGCTTGTCGTGATGTCGCTAACTGGTCTTTACTGGTCTTATGGCTGGGTCAGAAACAGCGTAAATAGCATATTTTTCGAGCTAAAACCAAGCCAAGCGCAAAGGGTAATGCCTCAAAGAAATTTAATCCCAATAAGCGATGAGAAATTTAAAGAGATCGAGACTGCGGAGCAAATTTTTAAAGACAATGTCACACTAGAGCTAAAATCACTCACGATAAATGTGCCTGAAAACAACCAAAGCACCTACACCATAAACTACGAAACTAGCGAGAGCCAAGTGGGCAAACTAAAGCTTGACGCGAGCGCTGGTAAGATCAAAGAAAACAAGCTTGTTAGCAAGGCTGAAAGCATCCCAGAGGCAAAAAGGGCTGGCCGCAAGGTGCTTAGCCTGCACACTGGAGAGATGTTTGGCGAGATCGGTCAGATCGTCTTTGCCATCTCTTGCGTGATCGCCGTTTTACTAATAATAACTGGCTTTTTGATGACCATAAAAAGGGCAAAGCCATATAAATAAAAGTAAATTTTTACCTTGCTTTGGGTAAGATTTTAAGAAATTTTTACCACAAACAAGAGAGAAATTTATGAACAGAAAACGCATCTACAACCCAAGTTCAAATGAAAATTTGACCGACAGAAGAGTCTTTAACGGCAACCCACATGGGATTTTAAATTTCACCAAGGCAAAATACGAGTGGGCGTTAAAGCTCTGGGACCTCATGGAGGCAAATACCTGGTTTCCAAAAGAGGTCGATACCACAGACGACGTGCGCGACTACGCCTACAACCTCACAGAGGCTGAAAAACGTATGTACGACCTCGTCTGGAGCCAGCTCATCTCGATGGATAGCTTTCAGACAAACAACCTAGCAGATAACATCAACCCTTACATCACCGCACCAGAGATCAACGCCGTGCTAAGCCGCCAAGCCTACGAAGAGGCAAACCACAGTAAGTCTTACGCTGTCATGGTCGAGGCGATCTGTGATAATACCGACCTGATCTATGAGATGGAGAAGCACGACGATGTATTGCGTGAGAAAAATGACTACATCTCAAGCGTCTATGAGGAGCTTGCAGGCGAAGTGACTGATGAGAAGCTACTTCTTGCGATGGTGGCAAATCAAATTTTAGAGGGTATCTACTTTTACAGCGGCTTTACAGCGATCTACGCTCTAGCTCGCGCAGGCAAGATGCTAGGCTCAGCGCAGATGATCCGCTTTATCCAACGCGACGAGATCACGCACCTGCTTTTGTTTCAAAACATGATAAATTCAGTCCGCAAAGAGAGGCCTGACCTTTTCACGCCTGAGACTGAGGCGAAAATTTATGATATGTTTGAAAAAGCTGGAAATTTAGAGATAAAATGGGGCAAATATATCACCCAAAACCAAATAATGGGCTTTACAGACGACATCATCGAGCAGTACATCCACTATCTCATCGACCAACGCCTAGTTGCAATCGGTCTAAAACGCAAATATAACGTTGCTCACCCGATCAAATGGGTCGATGACTTTGCGAAATTTAACGACCAAAAGTCAAATTTCTTTGAAGCAAAGGTGACAAACTACAGTAAAGGAAGTATTAGCTTTGATGACTTTTAAAAATAGTATCTTAGCCCTCGCATGCGTGCTTTTTGTAGGGTGTGCTAGCAGTAGCAGCCAGAGGGCGATTGACATAACAAATAAGGATCTATTAAATAAGTTTTAACCCTTACATACTTGTCAAAACAGACGAAACCAAATATGCTATCATCTACCAAAGCATGCCAGCTGGCGATATCCGGCCAAGCCTTGCACCTATTGGATCGGCTCTTTTTGTCGATGTTTTAAAGCAGATAAATAGGGTATGTAACTTTAAATCCGCCGACCTAAAAGAGACTAGAGTGGTATATTTTGACGATAAAACCTCGTTTTCGTATGAAGTCTGGGTCTTTAACGACCCGCTTTCAGAGCGTGATAACAAGACTACGGCCATAACAGTTTTGCTAAAGCCAACGCCTGAAATTGGCGGGACGGATATGGATTTTAGAATTCCGGAAAATTGCCATGCGCCAAAGCAAACTATATTTGTATTTGGAAAATAAATGAGCGAAAATTTAAACCTGATAAGCCTAACTTTAAAGGCAAAAAGTGCTACCGAGCGGCTAGAAGAGCTTGCAAATTTAGTTGAAGCAGCACCTGAAAATTCACTCCTGCTTGCAAGCGAGCTTTGCATCAGCGGATATGACTTTGACGGCTTTTTTACTGGGGCGAACAAAGCGATGCTTGGTGGCATGATAGGTAGCTTTGATGCGATGCTGCTTGAACGCTTGCAAGAGGCACTTAGTCCAGATAAATTTCTTGGTTTTACGCACCTTACTAGCCTAAACAAAAGCGCAGGGCTCGCTCAAATTTCAAATCTAAATCCGCACCAACCAAAAATTTATAACGAATTTTTACTTCTTAACTCAAATAACGTCTTTCATTCGCAGTTTAAAGCCGAACTTTTTAGGCCAAATTTGGAGCATGAAATTTTTACTGCCGGCGATGTGGACGAGATAAATGCCTTTGATTTTAGAGGGCTAAAGCTTGGCGTGCTAATCTGTTTTGAACTACGCGATAGCACACTTTGGGCAAAGCTAAAAGGATGTGACATCATCATGGTACCAGCCATGTGGGGTAAGGCTAGAGAGGATGCTTATCTTAGCCTTTGCAAGGCTCTAGCTATCGCAAACAACTGCTACGTCATGATCTCAAGCTCGCTAGATCTTGAGATCACTGGGGTCTTTTTGCCAGATGGCATTCTAGAGCAAAGTGCGGTTTTTGACGCAAATTTGATCGCACAGATAAAGAAAAATTTAGGGCTTTTATAAATTTTAAGATAAGTTTTAAATCGTATAATAACGATTTAATTTTTATTTAGGATATAAATTTTGACCCAACTAGAAGCGATAAAATGCCAAAATTTAGCTAGCGATATAGCCGACGAGATCACGCTAAGTCCGCTTTTGTTCGATACGATAGCTACCACTGAGCGCGAAATTTTTGTACCAATCACTGCACATGCTTATAAACTTGACGCTCAGCCAATACTGGGCAATCAATGGATCAGCTCACCGCTAACCGTTGCAAAAATGACGATGGCACTAGAGTGCGAAAATACGGACAACATCCTAGAGATAGGCTGCGGTAGTGGCTATCAAGCAGCTATTTTAAGCAAACTTGCACATAGAATTTTTAGCGTCGAGCGAATAGAGAAACTAGCCATGGAGGCGAAAAAACGCTTCGAGGCACTAAAAATAAAAAACGTACATGTAAGATATGATGATGGCAACAATGGCTGGCGAAGCTACGCACCATTTGATCGTATCTTGCTCTCGGCAGCTGCTGATGAGATCTCGCCAAATTTATTTAAGCAGCTTAAAAATGGTGGAATTTTAGTAGCTCCAATGAAGAAGGATGGCAAGCAATTTATCGCTAAATTTAAAAAAGATAAAGATGGAAATCTAGAAAAAGAGTACTTGGATGAGTGCCTTTTTGTGCCACTTCTTGAAGGTAGAGAGTAGCCCAAAATAAGGCAAAGCCTAAGGCCTTACCTAAAGGTTAGAATTTATAAGTATAGCCTGTATAAATTCCTATAGTCGTATCTCTTAGCTGAGCTCCGCTATTTTTCTTATAAAAAGTCTTATCAGCTTTTAAGCCAAACTCGATCGCGTTATGTTCGTCAAATGAGTAAATACCGCCCGCTTTTGCGCCAACTAGCAAGCCTTTGAAATTTTTCTTACTTGTTTCGTTATTAAATCTCTCTCTAACGCTCAAGTAGCCAAGACCTGTGTATCCACCAAGAACGGCTTTAAAATTTTCAGTGATATTTGGCGTATAATCAATACCGCCTAGAAATTTATGCTTACTCCATTTTGCATCTGATTCACCAGCATTTTTCCTGGCTTTAAAGTCATAATAATAACCACCATAAGCTCTATAGCTGTCAAAATCATAACCGCCATAAAAGCCAAGACCATAGTGACCTTTTTTGAAGTTATTTTTCTCACTACTTGCTATGTTTTTTGTTTTGATTTTTGAGTTAAACGAGTAATCACTTTCACCACCAACAAATGCGCCTTGAGCTAGTGCCACTGAGCTTACCAAAGCTAGAACCAAGCTTGATTTTACAAGTAAATTTTTCATACCTCTCCTTTAAAAAATTTCTGAGATTTTACATCTAAGCTTTTAATCTATATAAAATTTAAATTTAATAAGAAATTTTATACCAAGTGCCAATTTATTGCTAATGGTAAATGTAGTAAGCGTGAGTATTGTTAAGAATATAAGAGTAAAAATACTTAAATTTAGCACGGCTTTAGGGCAAATCCTAAGCCCGTAGCCATGCCAAATTTATTAAGTTACGCCCTAAAAATGCACCTTAAATTTCGCCCAAAAGCTTCTGCCCGGCTCATAAAGCCTCGTGCCGTTTGGGATAGTCTCGTAGCCTGCGATACCGCCGCCGTAGCCGCCTTTTGAGTTATGATAGGCGTATTTGGCATCGTTTAGGTTTTCCGCCGCTAGCAAAAATTGATAATTTTTGTATTTATAGCCCGCGCTTAGCCCCAGCGTCCAAAAACTATCGCTTTTGCCAAGATCCATACCGCCCACGTCGCCGTAGCCTTTTTGCGCGCGGTTTTGCGATGCATTAGCGTAGAAGTCGGCTTTGACGAACCAGTCTGGCTTTTCTAGGCCGGCGCTTAGTTTAAACGTTAGAGGAGAAACCTTAGGCAGCGCATCGCCGTCTTTTAGGCCGCCCGCGTTTTTAGTCACCTTGCCGTAGACGTAGGATACGCCGGCACCCAGTCTAAATATATCGGCCAGTAGCGTATCGCCCTCGATCTCGCCGCCGTATAGTAAGGCATCGGTATTAAATACGTTTGAAGACATACCCATAGGGTTATACTTTATCATTATGTAATCATCCATCTTTGAGACGAAGAAATTTGCGTTTAGTTCGTAGTTTTTATCTTTTAGCACTGCGCCAAAATCCAGCTGAGTATTTTTTTCTTTACGTAGCTCTAAGTTCGGGTCCTTATTTGTTTCCCAGTGATCAGGCAGTCTTTGTGCATGCCCTAGCCCTGCATAAAGCGTTAAATTTTGCAGATATTTTTCGTATCTAAAAAAGCCTGAGAATAAATTTTCGCTCCTACTTTTATGCGTTAGTAATTGCTTTCTCTCGCCCGCGTCCAGCCTAAGTCCGCCAAAAAGCCCGTAGTCGTTTTCAAGGACGTATTCATTTTGAGTGTATATCGTTTTATACGTTACCTTGCGCTCTTTTACGTGCGGCTTTGATAGAGCGGCGTCCATAACGGCTTTAGGCACACCGGCTCCGCCCGTTCCGGCGCCTCGCCATTTAAAGGAGTCTTGCGAATATCCAGCACCAAGGTAGCTCGTTAGATTATCGAAATTTAACTCGCCTTCTAGCTTAAAGCCGTACATATCTCGTATCGGGTGACTGATGCTATATCCTCTGCCCATTGCGTTACCAGGCACTATCGGACGCACCGGACGCATGGTAAAGTTATCCATTATGTGATCGATTTGATGATAATACGAGCTTAGCCTGATCTTGTGCTCGCCGACGTCTTGTTCAAATTTTAGTCCGAAAGACTTGCGGTCAAACTGCACGCCGTCTCTCATCCTATCGGCATACGCCGCTTCTCCATTACCCAGGTCCGCGCTTAGCTGCAATGCGGTAGTATCCGTGGGTGTTAGCGTACCCACGAGTGAGACGCTGTTGCGTTTATAGTGCGTATGCATTTTCTGTCCGTCGCCGCTTTTATAATCGCCACTCTGGTAGTGCCCGCCAGAAATTTCTAAGCTGCCCAGCTCGTTGCCCGCCGCTACGTCTGCAGCAGTTTCAAATCTTCTAAAACTACCACCCAGCACGCTTACGTTTCCTCCGAAGCTCGGTTTTGAAAGCCTTGCTATCTCTCTATCGAAAAATATACCACCGCTAATGAGCGCGCCGTATCTGACGTCTTGCGGGCCTTTTACGATGCGAACCGAGCTATAATTTTGTGCCGAGATGTAGGTGATGGGCGTATCCATGCGCATGCCGCAACCGCCGTTTAGCGTGCTACCGTCGATCAGCACCGGCAGTCTGGCCGCCGTCTGCGAGCGGTAATAAACCTCGCTGCCGCCTCCGCCCTTGCGCTCCATCGTAAAGCCGCTCAAATTTAAAAGCGATTTAGCGATGTCGCCGTTTTCTAGTATCGCGCCTTTGCCCACTATTTGAGCCTTTGTCGGTTCGTCAAGAACGGACTTTTGTATCTTTGCGGAAACGGTAACCGGAGCCAGGTCTATCGTTTCTTCAGCACCAAGCATTAAATTTGGTACTAGAGCAAATGCTAAAACGTAAGAAATTTTCATGTTTAGTCCTATGAAATTAATATTTAAAATTAAAATTAAAGCAAAAATGAACTTAAATAAAATATAAATATTTATATAACATTAATTTTACAATACAGAAATTTGAATCAAATAGTATTATTTTAGTTGGACTACATTAAATATATAAAGAAACGATTTTGGTGAATTAAACCGAAGCAATCTCGGTTTCATTAAAATTTAGCATTATAAAACCGAGATAAAATTTTATAAAATCTCTTTTATGAGTAGCTGTGGAGTAACAAGTCCACGGAATGAATTTTTTGATATACAAAAGATAATATCTATCATCTCGCCAACTCTAGCATGTCTTGTAAAGTTAAAAAATAGAGCCTCAAGTGTTTTATTATCCTTTTGCAAGATGAGCTTTAGGTGATTTTGATCTCTACCTATAAGTCTTTCGTTTTTAACAAGAGCATTTTTTATCTTAAAGACTGGGCGAGGATTTTTCTGTCCGTATGGCTCATAAAATTCTAAAATTTCAAGCAGTTCAAAGTCTATCTCGCTTGGCATTATGTCACCAAGTAACTCGTCCGAGCTTTTGCACTCTTGCATATTTAGACATGAGCAGCTTTTATTTATCGCTTCTTTAAATTTCACCAAATTTTCAGGTGCAAGCGTAAGTCCAGCCGCTCCTTTGTGACCGCCGTAGCTTGTTAGCAAATTTTCGTGGCTTGCTATAAGAGATAAGATATCAAGCTTACCAATGCTTCTAGCACTACCTTTTGCACGGCCTTTATCTATACTAAAGACGATAGCTGGCTTTGCAAAGTGCTTTGCTAGGCGGCTAGCTACGATGCCTATCACACCCTCGTGCCACTGCTCGCCCCAAGTGATGATGACTTCATCGTCTTCTTTTACGTCCTTTAGCGAGCACTCAAAGAGTTGGCGCTCCTCCTCTTTTCTAGAGTTATTAAACTCTATTATCATATCAAGATAGTTGTAAGCCTCTTCGATGCTCTTTGCACGCAAAAAGTTAAATGAATTCATCGCATCGTCCATGCGCCCAGCTGAATTTATAAGTGGGGCTATAAGAAAGCTAATATCATCGCACTCAAATTTTTCCTTACCATAAAACTCTTTTATAGCGTGAAATGCGGAACGCTTAGACGCATTTAGCTTACAAATGCCAAGGCGAACAAGCATTCTATTCATATCTCTTAGCTCCATCATATCAGCGATTATCGCGATAGCTAAAAGCTCTAAAAACTTGCTCATATCGTAATTTAGTCCAAAAACATCCTTTAACGCTCCAACCAAATACCAAGCGACCTCAGCGCCACAAATTTCGATATTTGGGAAGTTGCAGTCTTCTTGTTTTGGGTTAATGATCGCATAAGCTTCTGGTAGAACAGCTGGAGGCATGTGATGATCAGTAATGATAAGATCGATGCCTTTTTCTTTACAGATAATGGCCGCATCGTTTGCAGAGATGCCGTTATCAACGGTGATAATCAGGCTTACATCGGCTAAGAGTTCGTCTATTATCTCAGGATTTAGCCCATATCCATCTTTAAATCTATTTGGAATTTTTACTAGGTAGTCTTTCACGCCAAGATCATCAAAAAACTCGGCCAAAATTACGCTCGAAACAACACCATCAACATCATAATCGCCCACAATGGCTATGCGCTCGTTTTTTTCGATCGCTTCTTTTATGCGATTAGCGCCTTTATAGATATCTTTTAAGGCACTTGGTGTCGGAATTTCACTAATTTTTTTATGTGTGTCGTTACAAAATCTATGCGCTAGTAAATTCCTTATATCCTCTTTATTTAGCATGGTTTTGGCAAGAATTTTTAAAGAACTTACCAACTTTATTTAATGCCACTTGTTCACTTAAATTTACACCCATATTGCCAAAAATTTGGCTATAAAAATACTTCTTTCTCATCGCAATCTTTCGTCTTTATTTTGAATGCTTTGATTATATCTTTTTGAAATTTAATTTCTTATAATTTTCATTGAAAGTAAGATTTTAGGGCTCATGGCGAGGTTAAAAGCTTTGTTAAATTGATAGTCTTTACAAATTTAACCCGCCAAAAATAGTAAGTATTAGCAAAAATTTATACAATTAAATTTATAAATTTTTAAATGGTTTATGCTAGAGAATTTAAACCATTTTTATAAAAATTTATTCCAAATTTCTCAAAAACTCCGCGTATTCTCTGGTGCTGCGTTCTATTTCGCTGTCGCTTGATACGTAGTCCACGCCCGGAGTCTCCTCGGCGCCGTAAAATGCGAAAAAATCGCGGTAATCGGCGTGAAAATAGTATTTAAACCCAAGCTCAAACGGCGTAAGAACCTCGCGCAAGCTAAAATGATAGCGTCCTTGCGAGCTGTAGTCGCTCTTTTTGATGCCCGCAGTCACGGCTAGCGCCACCTTACGCCCCGCTATGCCGTCTGAACCGCGTCCGTAGGCAAAGCCGTGCGTCATCACCGCGTCGATCCATGATTTTAAAATCGGAGGGCAGGAGAAGTTGTGAAGCGGAAACTGCAAAACAATGGTGTCGTGGGCTCTGATGAGCTCTTGCTCGCGCGCGGCGTTGATGTTGCCGCCTGCGTAAACCTGTATCAAATCATGAACGCTATAGCGCTGCGGCTCTTTGAGAGCCTCTTGCAGCAGGCGTTTGTTTATGACCGAGTTTTGAATGTCAGGATGTGCTAAGATGATTAGAGTTTTCATTTTTCTCCTTAAAAATTTATGGCAAGTAGTGGGATTTATTTGGCAAATAATTGAATAAAAACAGCAAAATTTTAAAAGAATTTTTAGAGCCAGATGGCTCTAAATTTAAGATTTGACGTTTTCTAAACTTGCCTTTATGAAGCCTAATATCACAGGATTTGGCTTAGTTAGACGGCTAGTAAATTCAGGATGACACTGCACGCCCACAAACCACGGATGACCTTTTAGCTCGATAGCCTCTATTAGCCCATCGCTCTCACCGCTTACCAAAAGACCATTTTTCTCAAAAATTTCTTTATATTTTGGATTTGCCTCGTAGCGGTGGCGGTGACGCTCTTTTACACTCTTTGCATTGCCATAAATTTCAGCTAGAAGTGTCTTTGGTTTTATCTCACAGTTATATGCTCCAAGCCTCATCGTGCCGCCAAGTGGGCTTGTGTGCGTTCTTATCTGTTTTTTGCCGTGAGCGTCAATGAAGCTATCTATTAGATAGATGATAGGATTTTTACACTCTTTGTCAAATTCCATAGAATTTGCATCTTCTAAGCCCAAAACATCCCTTGCAAACTCAATGAGTGCTAGCTGCATACCAAGGCAAATTCCAAGATATGGGATCTTATTTTCACGAGCAAATTTTATAGCCTGCATCTTGCCTAAAACGCCCCTTTCGCCAAAGCCGCCAGCGACTAAGATACCATCAACGTCTTTTAAAAGCTCATTTACATTACTCTCTTCTATCTTTTCGCTATCTATCCAGCGTAAATTTACCCTAGCATCCAAATTTGCTCCAGCGTGGATAATGCCCTCAGTTAGGCTCTTGTAGCTCTCTTTTAGATCGATATATTTACCTACAAATGCTATTGTAGTTTCATTTGTTGGAGCGATTATCCTTTTTACTAGGCTATCCCACTTTGCCATGTCTGGTTTTAGCTCATTAAAGCCTAAATTTTCAGCGATCGGCGTTAATATATCTTGCTTTAAAAATGAAAGCGGAATTTGATAGATACTTGCGCTGTCTAAGCTCTCTATAACGCAGTTTTTTTCAACACCACAGCTTGCTGCGATCTTATCTTTTAGCTCGCGGTTTAGTGGCATTTCAGATCTGCAGATGATGATGTCTGGTGTTATACCTATACGTCTTAGCTCACCTACACTATGCTGGGTTGGCTTTGTCTTTAGCTCGCCAGCTACTTTGATAAATGGCACAAGCGTTAGGTGGATATTTAGCGCTCTTTTTTTGCCAACTTCCACCCTTAGCGCTCTTATCGCCTCTAAAAATGGTAAGCCCTCGATGTCGCCAACTGTTCCACCAATCTCAACGATGAGCACATCTTTGCCCTCGCCTGCTTTTTTGATGCGATCAACTATCTCGCCAACGATGTGAGGGATAACCTGTATAGTCTTTCCAAGGTAGTCACCACGGCGCTCTTTTTCGATCACTGAGCTATAAACTCTACCGGTTGTGAAGTTATTATCTTGACTTAGGCTCTCATCTAAAAATCTCTCATAATGTCCCAAATCCAAATCTGTCTCTGCACCATCGTCTGTGACAAAGACTTCACCGTGTTCTAACGGGCTCATCGTGCCAGGATCTACGTTGATATATGGGTCAGCTTTTAAAACACTTACTTTTAGTCCAGAATTTTTTAAAAGAGTCGCAATAGACGCAGCTGCGATGCCTTTTCCAAGTGAGCTTAAAACGCCACCTGTGATAAAAATATACTTCGTCTCTTTTGCCATTAAATTTCCTTAAATTTATTTATTTTTTAATTGCGGATTATACCCCTTAAATATTTAGTAAGGCATTAATCGTATAAATTTTAAAAATTATTCTTTAAGTCTTTTTGTTATAGACTTCAAAAACTATGATAAAAAACTACCTAAACATCATTGCCTCTTTATATATAGAGGGCTTTAAAAACATGAAAATAGGCAAAAAATTATGGCTTCTCATAATAATAAAGCTTATCATCATGTTTGGAATTTTAAAAGCCTTCATCTTTAACGAGACTCTAAATACCAAATTTCAAACCGACGAAGAAAAAAGCGAATTTGTAATTCGTAATTTAATAAAGGAATAAAATGTCTGAGATGGATTTTGTTGACTGGTCTAGGGCTCAGTTTGCGCTGACTGCCATTTACCACTTTTTGTTTGTCCCACTTACTTTGGGGCTAAGTTTTATCATCGCCATTATGGAGACGATATATGTTAAAACCGGCGATAAAGTCTGGCTTGAGATAACGAAATTTTGGCTAAAGCTCTTTGGCATAAATTTCGCTATCGGTGTGGCTACTGGCATCATTATGGAATTTGAGTTTGGTACAAACTGGGCGAATTACAGCTGGTTTGTCGGCGATATCTTCGGCGCTCCACTTGCGATAGAAGGCTTGCTTGCATTTTTCATGGAGAGTACATTTTTTGCCATTATGTTTTTTGGCTGGGATAAAGTCAGCAAGAAATTTCACCTGCTTTCAACTTGGCTTGTCGCGATCGGTTCAAATTTAAGTGCACTTTGGATCTTAATTGCAAACGGCTGGATGCAATACCCAATCGGTATGAAATTTAACCCAGATACCGCCAGAATGGAGATGGAAAATTTCTTCGAAGTCGCGCTAAATCCTCTTGGCATTAGCAAATTTTTACACACAGTAACTAGCGGCTACACCATCTCAGCTATCTTTGTGATAGGAATTTCTGCTTGGTTTTTGATCCAAAAACGCCACATCTTACTAGCTAAAAAAAGTATCGTCGTTGCTAGCGCATTTGGCCTTATCACTTCGGCATTTTTGTTACTTAGTGGCGATGAAAGTGCATATTTTGTAGCTCAAAAGCAGCCTATGAAGCTAGCAGCCATGGAGGGACTTTATAAAGGTGAGAAAAACGCTGGTCTAGTTGCTGCTGGTATTTTAAACCTAGCTAAAAAGCTTGGCGACGAGAGCGAGCCATTTTTGCTTGAGATAAAGGTGCCTTATGCACTTGGCATCATGGCAAACAGAGAGCTTGACTCATTTACGCCAGGTATAAATGACCTACTTTATGGTACTAGCGAGCACAATCTAATAAGCGTAGAAGAGAAGATGGCAAAGGGTAAAGTAGCTATCGAAGCTCTCAAAAACTACAAAGAAGCTAAAAAAGCAAATGATGAGAGCCTAATGAAAACTTCGCTTTCAAATTTAGAAAGTAATCTAAATTTCTTAGGATATGGCTATCTTAAAGACGCAAAAGAAGCCGTGCCACCAGTTGCACTTACATTTTATAGCTTCCACATCATGGTCGCACTTGGCACTTACTTCATAGCTCTTTTTGCTATCACTCTTTATCTAAATCTTTCAAGAAAATATAAATTTGAAAACATAAGAGCATTTTTGTGGATCTGCGTATTTACCATACCGCTTGGCTACATCGCAGCTGAAGCTGGCTGGATAGTAGCAGAGGTTGGTCGTCAGCCTTGGGCGATACAAGATCTCATGACCGTTGGTGTTGGAGCAACAAATTTAGCGGATTCAAACGTAAAAATTTCATTTACATTATTTGCTGTTTTATTCACGATTTTACTAATCGCCGAGATCAAAATCATGCTTAAGCAAATAAAGATAGGATTTAATGACCATGCATAGTTTAGGTTTAGAAAATTTACAAATTTATTGGTGGTTTATAGTTAGCCTTCTTGGCGGACTTTTGGTCTTTATGATGTTTGTTCAAGGCGGCCAGTCGCTAATCTTTAGCCTTGGCAAAGACGAGCTTAAAAAAGATATGCTCATAAATTCTATCGGTAGAAAATGGGAGCTTACATTTACGACGCTTGTTATGTTTGGTGGTGCGTGCTTTGCGGCATTCCCGCTATTTTACGCTACTAGCTTTGGTGGCGCTTACTGGGTTTGGCTGGCTATTTTATTTTGCTTTATCGTCCAAGCTGTAAGCTACGAGTACCGCAAAAAGCCTGATAACTTCTTAGGCGCTAGAACTTATGAAATTTTCCTTTTCATAAATGGCTCACTTGGCGTTATTCTTATCGGTATGGCGGTTAGTACATTTTTTAGTGGTAGTGACTTTGTGCTAAATGAGCACAACTTTGTCGAGTGGAAGACTCCTTTTCGCGGCCTTGAAGCATTGGCAAATCCTTACTTGTATTTGCTCGGCATAGCGATGTTTTTCTTATCTCGCGTAGGTGGCTGCTTATATCTTATGAACAACATCGCTGATGGCGAATTTATACAAAACGCCAGAAAACAGCTACTTATCAACACCGTGCTATTCTTGCCATTTTTTCTAGGATTTCTTGCTTGGGTGCTTACAAAAGATGGCTTTGCATACGACGCAAATGGCGTAGTTAGCCTTATGCCTTACAAATACGCTATAAATTTGATTGAGATGCCTATCGTTGGTATATTGCTTCTTGTTGGCGTTGTTTTGGTACTTGTTGGAATTTTCCAAGGGGCATTTACAAAAAGTATTCGTGGAATTTTTGCTTATGGCCTTGGCGTTACGCTAGCTGTGACCGCACTATTTTTGATAACAGGACTAAATGGTACAGCATTTTATCCGTCATTTAGCGACCTCTCTAGTTCGCTAACTATCAAAAATGCAAGCTCTAGCCACTACACACTTGGCGTTATGGCCTATGTTAGCTTGCTAGTGCCTTTCGTGCTTGCCTATATCGTCGTAGTTTGGAGAGCGATAGATAGCAAGAAGATCACGCAAGATGAGATCAAAAACGATCATCACGCATACTAAGGATAAAAGATGTTAGAAGCAGGAATTTTTTTGATACTTTGGCCAGTGACATTGTTTGCTAGCTACAAATTTGTACTATTTGCTTTAAAGAAATTTGAAGCAAATAACTAAAATTTAGGGGCTTTTGCTCCTAAATTCTTCTTTTTATTTTTACCTCTTAAAACGACTTCTTTATAAATTTATTTAAGCCACTTTTCATATAAGCGTTAGTTTTGTGTGAAATTTCAGTAGTAAGATATCATTAAATTTTATTAAAGGAGCGAAAATGAGCAAGAATTTCTTAGGTTCTGTTGCCCTTGCGGCTGTTTTGGTTAGTGGTCTTAGTGTAGGCATCACGCCACTAGAGGCTGGAGTCCTAGCTCATCACGTAAAGGTTCAAGGCGAGCTTGGATCAGTCTTTATAAATCCTTATGACGTATCGCCTCTAACTGCTATCATCGATAGAGCTGGCAAAGATATCAAAGATATCCACGTCAAAGTAAAAGGCAAGCCAGATGGTGGTATCGATATCGACTACAATGTCTCAGAGCATGCCCTGCTTACGCATGATGGTGTGCCTATTTGGGGACTTTATCCTGACTATCTAAACGAGGTCGTGCTTAGTTATACATTTAACGGAGCTAAAAAGGTAGAAATATATAAAATTTACGCCCAGCCTATCGTCACATATAGCCGTGATTTTAGATTTTCTCACATGCAAAAGACTCGCGTCAAAAAGGTCGATCCTGCCTTTAAAAACAGGCTCTATCTCATAAATAACACGATCACAAGCGTCTATAAACCACTTGATTGGAAAAATGGCGGAGCTGCTAGCTGGAACGACTTTACCGAAAACTACATCGTAGATACCAAAGGCGAAGTCAGATGGTATCTTGACTATCAAAAATTTTACGACCGCAGCGAGCGCAGAGTGATGGATGGAGGCATGATGATGGGCTTTCATCAGCTAAAAAATGGCGATATCAGCTTTGGTATGGCTCAAAGATATCTAAGATATGACCTTATGGGAAAAGAAATTTATAACCGCCCGCTTCCAAGAGGCTACATCGATCTAAGCCATGAAGTTATGCCATTAAAGGATGATCACGCACTTCTTAGGGTTGGCAAATACAACTACCACCACAAAGATGGCAAAATTTCTCACACTATAAGAGACCACATCATCGAGGTCGATAGCACCGGTAAGGTGGTCGAAGAGTGGGATCTAAATGAAATTTTTGGTAACAACGTCTACCGCAGCAACCTCATAAAAGCGCTTGATGCTAGAGCTGTTTGCCTAAACATCGACATGGACGCAAAAGAGATAAAGATAAGCAACGATCTACCATTTGGCGACATCACCTCTACTGGTACAGGTAGAAACTGGGCTCACGTAAATTCTATCTCATATGATGAGAGCGACGATAGCATTATCCTCTCACTTCGCCACCAAGGTATCGTTAAAATCGGACGCGATAAAAAAGTAAAATGGATACTAGCTTCGCCTGAGGGCTGGAGTGAAGAATTTAAAGCTAAAGTGCTAACTCCGGTTGATAGCAAAGGCAATAAAATAAAATGCGAAAACTCAAAATGCGAGGGCGAATTTGACTGGTCATGGACTCAGCACACTGCATGGCTAACGCCAAGATACGATAACAAAGGCAGCATAAAACACCTAAGTGTCTTTGACAATGGCGATGCAAGGGGTATGGAGCAGCCAGCCTTTAAAGAGGATAAATACTCTCGTGCGGTTGAGTACAAGATAGATGAGAAAAAGGGCACGGTTGAACAAACTTGGCAGTTTGGCAAGGAGCGTGGCTTTGACTTTTATAGCGCAGTTACTAGCAACGTCGAGTGGCAAAAGGATAAAAATACCTATTTCATCTCAAGCTCAAATGTAAATTTGCTCCGTCCTGATAAGACTATCAAAATGGTCTTAGTTGAGATCGATCCAAAAACAAATGAGATCAAATTTGAGATGGATGTGGACTCTGCTTCAAGAGATGATGTTGCTTATAGAGCGATGGTTATTGATCCGGAGGTATTTAGTTATTAGCAGTATCTGGTGTGAGACTTTTCTCGCACCAGCTTTTAGTTGTTGTTTTGAAATTTATATATTGCTTCTTTGATTCTAGTAAGGTTAAAATTTATTGCTCGCTCTAGTTCTGGCAAGTCTATATCTTTATCCGCTTCAAATGCTTTTACCATTTCGCTTAGCTCTTTTGTCTCATCACTTGCAAGGACTATGCTTTTAAAATTATCATCGTCTATCTGGTCAAATTTTAAAAAGATCGATGCAAATTTATCTTTCAAAATTTCTTTATTTAGCTTTCTATTTTCCAAAGCTTTCTTTGTTCCACCATTTTTATTACAGGTTCTAAATATCGAATCTATTGTTTCATTCACTTCATCAAGTAAAATTTCTATTTTTTCACTTTGCATATAAAACTCTCTTAACTATAAATTAAATTTAAAATAAAAGCTAAATCGCTCTTGTTTTGGAGATTAGAAGTTGTTTTACTTCTTCGCGTAAAAAGGAAAAATTAAAGTTGTATTTGTGAAGTTATTTTCATAAAAGTTTGTGCCAGAATTTAAAATTTTAGTTTGCATTGGCATCACTTTTATGCCCTCTGTTTTTGCGATCATTTTCTCATCCTTGTTAAAAAATTTTATCGCATTGTATAAATTTTTATAAGTCTTGTAAATTGTACCAAGGTACAATAAAGCCCTATAAATCAATATTTATAACACATTGATAATATTTTTACGTTATTATTTTGCATACTGCTTTGATTAAAATTACCGAAATTTCGTAGCTATTTAGCTCATCCTTTTTGGATAAATTTTAAAAATTTAATGTGTTATTTATGTAATAAAAAAATTTTTAAATTTTCAAAAATTTTTTAAAATCTTTGATACTTTATATGTGATAAAATCCTCTCAAATTTTAAAAAAGGATCAAATTTGAGAAGCGATATAATCAAAAAAGGCTACACAAGAGCCCCACACCGCTCACTTTTGCGTGCGACTGGGCTAAAAGACGATGACTTTGCTAAACCCTTTATCGGCGTTGCAAACAGCTTTATAGAGATCATACCTGGGCACTTTTTCTTAAACAAATATGCACAAATTTTAAAAGATGAAATTCGCAAAAATGGCTGTATTCCATTTGAGTTTAACTGCATCGGCGTGGATGACGGCATCGCGATGGGGCATGGAGGCATGCTATATAGCTTGCCTAGCCGCGAAATCATCGCAAACTCGATAGAGACCGTGATGAACGCTCACGCGCTTGACGCACTTGTTTGTATGCCAAACTGCGACAAGATCGTCCCTGGTATGGTTATGGGCGCTTTAAGGGTCAATGTCCCGACCATTTTTGTAAGTGGCGGCCCTATGAAAAAAGGCTACACCAAAGATGGCAAGCCGATCGATCTTGCGACTGCGTTTGAGGCGGTTGGTAAATTTGAGACCAAAGAGATAGATGAGGCTGAACTAAAAGATATCGAGTGCAACGCATGTCCAAGTGGTGGTAGCTGTAGCGGTATGTTTACAGCAAATTCTATGAACACGCTTTGCGAGGCGATGGGCATAGCGCTCCCTGGCAACGGCACTATCCTAGCGCTAACTCCAGAGCGTGAGGAACTTATTAGACAGGCTGCTCGCAGGATCTGTGAAATCGCACTTGATGAGAAATTTAAAATCAGAAACATACTAAATGAAAAAGCGATCCGCAACGCGCTTGTCGTTGATATGGCAATGGGTGGTAGCAGCAACACCGTTCTTCACATGCTAGCCATCTCAAGAGAGGCTGGCGTAAATTTAGACATCAAAGAGCTAAATAAAATCAGCCAAAACATCGCTCACATCGCTAAGATCAGTCCAAGCTTGCCAAACGTGCACATGGAGGACATCGGCAGGGCTGGTGGCATGAATGCAGTGATAAAAGAAATTTCACGCAGAGATAATGGCATGCTAAATTTGGACAACCTAACAGTTAGCGGCGAAACTCTAGGAGAGCGCGTAAAGGTAAGTGACATCAAAGATGAAAACATCATTCACAAAGTAGAAAACGCCTATTCGCAAGTTGGCGGACTTGCCATTTTGTTTGGAAATTTAGCCGAGCAAGGCTGTGTCATCAAGACAGCTGGTATCGTTGGCGAGCGTAAATTTAGCGGTAAAGCGGTCTGCTTTAACTCACAAGATGAAGCAATAGCTGGCATCTCAAGCGGTAAAGTAGATAAAGGCGACGTCGTCGTCATCCGCTACGAAGGCCCACGTGGAGGCCCTGGTATGCAAGAGATGCTAAGCCCTACTTCGCTTATCATGGGACGAGGACTTGGTGCGGACGTAGCGCTCATCACAGATGGTCGCTTTAGCGGGGCGACAAGAGGTCTAAGCATCGGCCACGTAAGCCCAGAAGCAGCTGAGGGCGGCATGATAGGCTTGCTACAAGATGGCGATATCATCGATATAGACGTCGATAAATACGAGATAAACGTTCGCCTAAGCGAAGCCGAGATCGCAAATAGAAGAGCAGAATTTAAGCCAGTCGATAAGGCGCTAACCTCTCGCTGGCTAAGGCAATACCGCAAACTAGTCACAAACGCAAGCAACGGAGCAGTGCTAGAAGCATAAAAATTTACTATAAAGCAAGGAGTAATCTCTTTGCTTTTGTAAAAATATAAAAATTTCTTCATTTTTTAAGGATACTAAATGCAACAAGATTTTTATTTTTATGCTGCCATATTTTTAGGAGTACTATTTTTGATTGCGATATTTGTCATCTATTCATTTAATAGGGACAAACTCGAGCTAAAGAGAAATTTGGCGCAAAAAGAGCAAGAAAATTTTGAAATTTCATCAAATCTAACAAATTTAGTATCTAAAAATAGTGAAAATCTGCAGCTAATCAGTGAGCAAAAAGCAAGACTTATGTCAAATCACGAGCGAATAGACGAGCTCATCAGTGAGATCGATGCGTTAAAAACCAAAATAGCACAAAAAGACGAAGCTGAAGATGCGATGGAGCGCGTGATAAATGAGCTTAAAGAGAGTATCGGTACAGCAAATGAAAGGGCCAAGAATAACGAGGCAAATTTCACTGCAACACTAGCTGAGCTAAATCAAAATAAAAATGCTTTAGCTGAAGCGAGTGAGAGAGAAAATAGATTAAAACGTGATATGGCTGTACTTAGAAATGAAATAGAAGCAAAAGAAAATAGCCTAAAAGAGCAAGAGGCAAATTTATTAAAAGTAAAAAATGAATTAAACCTGGAATTTTCTAATCTTGCAAATAAAATATTTGAAGAAAAAAGTGCAAATTTCACACAAAATAGCCAAAATTCTTTAGATCTTTTACTAAAGCCACTAAAGGAGCAAATTTCAACCTTTCAAGAGCGCGTAAATGCAGTCCACGACGAATCAGTTAAAGGCATGAGTGAGTTAGGAGTGCAGATTAAGCACATAAGTGAAATTGGTATCTCAATGTCAAAAGAGGCAAACTCGCTAGCCACTGCACTAAAAGGTAGCAATAAAACACTTGGAAACTGGGGTGAAATACAGCTTGAACGCACATTTGAGGCTTCTGGACTTGTAAAAGATGAGCATTACTTGACACAACAAAATTTCAAGAACGAAGAAGGCAAACGTCTTATTCCTGATTTTATAGTAAAGATACCAGATGGCAAACACCTAATAGTTGATTCTAAAGTCTCACTTATAGCTTACGAAAAGGCTATCACAGCCAGCAATGAGGAGGAGCTAAATTTAGCATTGAAAGAGCATATTGCTTCTATGAAAAATCACATAGATAGTTTAAATAGTAAAAATTACGGCGAGATCGTACCTGATAGCCCTGATTTTGTATTGATGTTTATACCAATTGAGCCAGCATATATCGAGGCTATGAAATTTGATAGTTCCCTTTTTGACTACGCATTTCAAAAGCGCGTAATACTAGTATCTCACACTACGCTTATGCCTATTCTTCGCACAGTGGCAAATTTATGGCGCATAGAGCGTGGCAATGAAGAGGCCAAAAATATCGTAAAGAGTGCGATTAAAATTTATGATAAAGTCCGCAATGTGGCCGAGCATATGAATAGACTTAGCAATACACTAAATACTGCAAATAAACATTTTAACGCCCTTGCATCAAGTTTTAGTGGTAGAGATGGTCTTGTTAGTAGACTTGAAAATTTTAAACGCTTGTCTCCAGATGAGCAAAAAGATATAGAAGTAAAAGAGATCGGTGTAAATAACGAATTAGAAAAAGAGGATTAGGATATGGCTAGAAAAACTAGCCATAAAAAATTTATTTTAAAAGACCTTGTTTTTTCATTTGTTCCATTACTTGAGCAAACATCTCTTTAGCTTGTTTGCAAGTAGCGTCTTGTTGCTCTTTTGGAAGTGCAGCAAATTGTTCCATTGATTGTTTCTTTTGATCTTCATAAATTTTTACTTGTTGCTCTTGTCCAGCTTGTTTGTAAGCTTCAACCAACTTATCAATGTCTGAGAAGTATGATTTGCAAGTATCTGTAAGATCTGCAGCGTTTAGGCTTAGTGCAAAGCCAAGAGTAGCTAAAACTAAAAGTGATTTTTTCATCTCTTTCTCCTTGTGAAAATTTGAAAGGATTGTATCATTTTTATAATATTTTATAACTTAAATTAATAGTCAAGGCAAACACCTTGACTATTTTGGCTTTTAGCCTAGAAATTCGCGTTTAAAATACTCTTTTGGAGCTTTGCAAAGTGGGCAAGCGCCTGGAGCTTTTTTGCCTCTATGAACGTGTCCACATACCTCACAAACCCAGATATCTTCTTCATCGCTCTCAAAAAAGCCCTCTTCATCAAGCATCTTTTTAAGCTCTAGATACTCCCTCTCATGCTCAACCTCTACCTTGCCGATCGCGTTAAATAGCCTTTCAACATCTCTTAGCTCTTCTTCTTTTGCGATCTTTGCAAAGTCTGGATACATCGTCGTATGCTCGTAGTTTTCACCAGCTGCAGCGTCAAGTAAATTTTTATCCATCTTATCTATCGGATCGTTCATCATCTCGTGATACTTCTTAAACTCAGCCCTTGCGTGCCATTTCTCGTTTTCAGCTGCTTCGTAAAAGTGTCTAGCTATCGCGTGATAGCCTGCTTCTTTGGCTAGATCGCCGTAAAGCTCGTACTTGTTTCTAGCTTGTGACTCGCCAGCAAATGCCTTCATTAAATTTACCGCTGTTAAATTTTCAGTCACGCACTTCATCTCTTCGCCGCAACAGGTTAGTATACCGCCGCCAACCTTTTGCACCTCGATCTCGTTGCCGCATTTTTCGCATTTGTATGTTTCGTACTGTCTCATTTTGACTCCTATTTTGATAAATTTTGAGTGGATTATAACCAAATAATTAAAATAAGTAAATAATAATTTTTATTGATAACGTATATTATTATTTTATTTTTTACATAAAATTTGTGTGAGTTTTGCTACAAATGGAGAGACTAGCAAAAGCACTGGATACGCTACTACAAAGGCTTTTACGTAAGCAGTTAGCCAAATTTTTACAAAGCCATCAACAAAGCCAAGATTTAAATATGTCAGCACAAATGACATGAAAAAAGCCATAAATGCTGACATTATAAACGCAAAAATATATTTATAAAATTTTGCTGGTATCATGAAATTTTGCCTATCAGCTCCCCTAACCTTTTTGCGTGATCAAGCGCCTTTTGCCTCATCAAAGCAAGTTTTGCCTCATTGTACCTGCTCTGATACGATAAACCTCCGCTATAAACATATCCTGCAAACTCCATGCCACACATATTTGCTAATGCCTTAAGTGACGGCAAAAATTCCTCTATCTCGTAGTGTTGAAGTGCTTCTTTTTTATAAAGCTCTTCAGGCGCTCCAGAAGTAAATGAAAGCACTAGCTTTTTGCCCCGTAGCTTATCTCCGCTACTGCCATGAGAGAAGCCATGAACTAGAACGTCTTCAAGCCACTTTTGCAAAAGTGACGGCACGCCGTACCAGAAAAATGGATAAACAAGCACGATCACATCAGCCTTTACTAGCTTTTCTTGCTCGGCTTTTACATCGATCACGTAGTTTTTATAAAGCTCGCTTAGTATGTCAAATTTAGCCTCTGGCACGTACTTTTTTAGCTCGCTCAATATAATCTTATTTGCAAAGGAATTTTCAAGGTCGGTGTGACCTGATACGACTAAAATTTCACTCATTTTCTCTCCTTAAATTTACTTTCTTAAATTTACTTGCAAACAAAGCTACTTGCCTTGCTGGTATCGCCACCCACGTATGTAGCTACCTTTGTATAGGCACACACTAAAAATTCCTTGCCAGCGTAGGTCCTACTTTTTGCTAGCATGCTCTTTGGCGCTTCGCCCTTTTCGTGCCACGCTTCAAGCGCACTAAGAGGATCGACGTCATCTATGCCGTTTCCGCCACCGCAGTGGTTCATCCCAGGTAGCGCAAAAAATGCCGCGAAATTTTGGCTATTTTCATTATCAGCCTCTAGCTTTTTAAACCAATCCCTTTGATCTTTTGCCGAAAAAACTGGGTCTGAGACGCCAGTTACGATGATTATCTTGCCGCCATTTGCGCTAAATGTGCTAAGGCTTGTTGAGATGGCGTCATTTATCGCTGCGGTCTCGAAAGTCTTTGGCGTATCTTTGTCAAAGTCAAAATTTATCGTGTCAAAATTTGGCTGCGCGGGCGTTAAAAAGTAGTAATTCACCGAGCCACTTGAAAGCGTGATGTTTCTAGCGTTTGGCTTGGCGCTTTGTGAGTCGCCTAGTTTCCACCGCCTCCAGCCCTCAGCGCTCACGCCTGAGTCGTAAAACCAACCGCTATAAATTTGCTCGCCCTTGCTGTTTTTAGCTCCGTTAAAGATTTTCTCTATCGCCTCTATCTTTTGCTTATCTAAATTTAGACTTTTTGGGTCAAATTTGCACGCTTCCCACGCATTTATGATCCCATCTTTTAGTCCGTCCAAGGCGTCACATTTTTCTAGCACGGCTTGGCTTAGCTTGTCAAGATCGTCCTTAGTTAGTGCATTTGCAAAAATTTTCTCGCCTTTTTCATTTTTCGGAGCTATCTTCATAAGGGCTTGATTGTCCCACTGCTGAGCGATCGCCGCGCGAGATAGCCTAAAGCCAGGGTTTGCAGCGATGACGCCATCAAATTCTAGCGGATAACGCTGGGCTGCTATGAGCGCTGCCCTGCCGCCATTTGAGCAGCCCATGAAGTAACTATGTTTTGGCTTTTTAGCGTATGCGGCGGCTAAAATTTGCTTAGATGCGTCTGCGACCTTGCCGATCGCCTGATAGGCGTAGTCTAGCCTTGCTTGCTGATCTAGTCCAAACTCAGCCGTTGGTTTTGGGTGTCCTGAGTTTGTAGTAACGACCGCGTAGCCTCTAAGAAGCGCTGGCGTGGCTGTGCTTGTTCGTATCGGCACCGCGCCAAGAGCAGGCGCTACAAAGCCGTCCATACCGCCCCCGCCTTGAAATAAAAATTTCTCATTCCACTGCTCTGGCAGCCTTAGCTCATAATCAATCGCATACTCTTTGCCGTCACTTCCAGTGCGTTTATAGAGCTTGCCATGCACCACGCAGTGAGGCTTTGCTTTGATATTATTTTTACTACCACCAGTTAGCGTGGACATCTTATCGGCTGATACTTCGCTACTCTCATTCCACACCGTATCTATCATCTCGTTGTTTAAAATTTTCACATCTTTTAAGCTCTCGCATCCTGTCTTATCAATGATAAAAGCCGTGCTGCACAAGTGCTAGTGCGTAAAA
Organism: Campylobacter concisus; assembly: GCF_003048535.1. NCBI lineage: Bacteria > Pseudomonadati > Campylobacterota > Epsilonproteobacteria > Campylobacterales > Campylobacteraceae > Campylobacter > Campylobacter concisus. The sequence goes on from NZ_PIRQ01000006.1 coordinate 25,245, forward strand.
AGTGAAATTTTATTCATAATATCCCCTAAAATTTTACCTTACTAAACGAGATCTCATTTTTTAGACCAAAGCCGTCAAATTCATCTATGAGCCCAACTCGCTCTTTGGCGTAAACTTTGTAGTTTTCGCTGTGGCGATAGCTCTCAAAGGTAGCCTCGTCTTTGTAAATTTCAACCAGCACCCACTTGTTAGGTGCCTCTTTTTGACTAAAGGCAAACTGCGCGTAAGCTCCCTCATCTACGCTTTTTTGCATATATTTTTTGATAATCTTTTCAAATTTCGCATCACTATTTGCCAAAAGGCTTAAATTTGTGATGTGAAAGTAGCTATCTTTTAGGCGCTCTGGGGTTAAATTTTTAGAAAAAGTAGCCCGTTTTTTCAAGCTTATAGCCTTTTTGCTAGCCAAAATTTCAGCGCTCGCACTTGCAAATTTCTTATAGTGCGCTGAAGCTACATGCTTTTTATAAGCCGCCTCGTCCTTGTAAAACTCAAGCACATAAAATAGCTCTGGCTTGCTCTTTGCACTCGCAAAAAAGATCGCCTGCGTGCCTGGCTCGCTCTTTGAGCTTAGTATTTTTTTCCTGCCAAGCTGTCTCAGCAAGCTCTTATTATTTGGCGTCACAAGCAGCTCCTGTAAGCTCACTTTCGCCTCCGCTCCAAAGGCAAAAGCTACCAAAACCGCTAATAAAAATAGCTTTTTAATCATCAAATTTCCTTAAATTTATTTCTCAACTACTCTTTTAATCCAAGCAAAAAGCTCGTCTAAATCGTAGTCGCCGCCATGTCCTTGTCCCCAGACCGCTTCAAAATCAACCTCTTTGCCAGCATTTTTAAGCGAAAGCGCGAGCATAGCAGGTACGGCAAGGGCTAAGTCGGTGTCGTTTGTGCCCTGTCTTATGCGGTAAAATTTCGCCGAATTTTTATTTTTGACGTAGTTCATCGCATTCATCATCTTTATGACGCCAGCCTCTGCCATCTCGCCGCCACTTCGCTCTTTTGCAAATTTAGTAAAGTGCTTTGCGGGCGTTTTGCTATCGCCAAAAAGGTCGTTTTCAGGATTTTCTAGCCCAAGGCCGTCAAAGGCAACCACCTCTTTGGCGCGTTTTAGCGAGGCAATGAAGTCTTCAAGCTTAAATGTATATCCAAGCGAGCAGCCCTGCGTGTCAAGGGTGATAAATTTAGGCGTGAGCGTGCTTTTATCGCTGCTTTTTGTAGCAGTAAACGCCTTTGAGATGAGGGCATTTATATACTCTTTGAAGCTGCCCTCGCCCTTTTCATCAAGGCTTAGCGCGTGGCCTTTGGCGTCTTTTAAATTTAGCGAGTTTAGATAGGCTGGAAATTTGCTCTTTAGCTCACGTGAGAGCTCTTTTTGCGTGGCGTTTAGCTCGCCTGTGATAGTCTTTGGCTTTTTGCTCCTGTTGTTAAAAGTGCTCACATCAAGACTTGTAAAATCAATCCTTTCAAATTTATCCAAATCCCCAAACATCCACTCGTAAGCCTCGTCCTCATGCTCTAAATTTGTCACAGGGCAGTAGGCTGAGACGGCATAAATTTGATCGTCCGCCTTTGCAGCGCCTAGCTCTTTAAGATATGGCTCATACTCTTTTGCGCAAACGCTCGTGCCTAGAAGTGCCGACATCGCGCCGCCTGCGCTCGTACCATTTGAGATGATTTTATTTGCGTCGCCTGCCATAATTTTGTCGTTAAATTTAAGATATCTAACAGCCGCTTTTAGATCGACTATCGCAGCTGGCGCTTTGCCGATAAATTTCTCGCCATCTTTTAGCGTCCTGCCCCTAGCGCCAACGCTTGCCACGACGTATCCTCTAAGAAGTGCCTCAAGTGTGGCATTTGGCTTTTTGTTTTGAATTTCTGGCTTTGGTGGCATTGCGCTCATATAGCCGCCGATAGCGTTTGGCATAAAGATAGCGCTCTTTTGGTCGCTAAATTTACCCTCTGGCACATAAAAATTTAAGACCTGATAGTCGCTAACTGGCTTTGCCACATAGACTATGCCTTCATATGCTCTAAATTTAAGCGTCCTCTCGCCAACTTGCACGCTTTTTAGCTCAAATTTGCTTTCATCAAATTTAAGTTCATTTCCAAAGCAAGCGCCCACCAAACAAACCCCTAAAATAGCAACTCTAACACCTTTCATGATCTGCCTTTTTATTTTGTCCTACTTTTTGCTCCACATCCTTGGCGTAGGCTACCAGGGCTTTAGCGCCTAGTTATCTTTTGGCTCGTATTTGACCGCATAGTCAAATTTTGGCTTACTTAGGCTAAACTCAAAGCTATCTCTATCGACCGAGCCAACGCAGTAATGGCTATCATAAAGGCGAAGCAAAAACTCCGCCATCTGCTCGCTCGTATGATACTTTTTAAACGCTTTGTCGTAGTCGTAGTTCTCTTTGCTAGTTGCCACCATGCCAAATTCTGTCTTTGTGGCAGCTGGGGCCAGCACTTTTGCTTGCATCTTTGCCTGCTTATCTTGTGCTAGTTCGTGGTAAAGTCCCTCACTAAAGGCACTTACGAAAAATTTGCTAGCGCAGTACGTGACGGCGTTTGACACTATATTGTAGCCGCCTATCGAAGAGATATTTATAAGCTGCGTATTTTTGTCTTTATACTTTTTCGTAAAGAGCGTTGAGAGCGTGACAAGGGAGATGATGTTTAAATTTATCATCTGTGTGATTTTTTCTAAATTTTGCTCGCCGACCTTGTTGTAGTCGCCAAAGCCAGCATTGTTTATAAGCGCTTTTAGCTCAAATTTTTCTAAATTACGCCAAAGAGAGAGGACGTTTTCTTGCTTTGAAAGGTCGCAAAGCTCTATCACCACATCGACATCTGCAAATTTAGCTATCTCGCTTTTTAGCTCCTCTAAAAGCTCGCCACGCCTTGCGATAAGGATCAAATTCTCCCCACGCCTTGCAAATGCCTTTGCCGCAGCCGCTCCTATGCCTGAACTTGCTCCAGTGATGGCGATGTATCTTTTCACTTCGCGTACTCCATCGGACTATAAATTTTCACACCATCGCTGTGGTCATCTTGCGCTACTTGCACGATCACTTTAGCGATGTCAGCCGCCCTCATCGGACGATACTCGTCAAAAAAGCCTTTTGGGATAAATTTAAACGCCTTTATAGCTAGATACTCGCCAAGTCTAAAGTCCTTTCTCTCAGCCTCGATAAGTGGCAGCCTAACGACGTGAAATGAGCTATATCCAAGCTCTTTTATCTTTGCTTCTGCTTGGCCTTTTGCCTTTAGGTAAAATGAGCCTGACTTTCTGCTAGCACCTGCAGCTGAGAGTAAAACAAAGCGTTTTGCGCCGCACTCCAAGCCAAATTTGGCAAAATTTAGCGGATAGGTCACATCGACTTTGTAAAACTGCTCCTTGTGCTTTGCCACCTTCATCGTCGTGCCAAGCGCGCAAAATACATCATCAGCGATAAATGGCACCTCATCTTTAAAATCATCAAAATTTACTATCTTTACTTCAAGCTTTTCATGGGTAAATTTTAGCTCGTGCCTAGCAAGGGCGATAACCTTACTATAATGCTCGCTCACGCATAAATTTTTTAAAATCTCACTTCCCAAAGCACCGCTAGCTCCAGCTATAAGGGCGATCTTTTTCATATCTTTCCTTTGTAAAATTTAGATAAATTCTATCTCGCTAAGGCAAAAATTTCACTTATTGCCTCTTTTGTATAAATTTGCTCTAGTCCCCTGCCCTTGGCGTAGTCATAAACTAGCGCCATGATTTCGTCCAAGTTTGACTCATCGACTCCAATTTCGATGAGACTTGTTGGCGTGCCAATCTTGCTAAACCACTCTTTAAGCTTTTCAATAGCCTCGTCTGCGTCATCCACGCCAAAAATTTCTTTGCCAAAGCGCTTAAATGCCTCTAAATTTCTACTCTTATACCACTTCATCCAAGCTGGCATGACCACACTTAGCCCAGCTCCATGAGCGCAATCAACCACCGCTCCTATGGCGTGCTCGATCATGTGATTTGGATAAGAGTAGCCAGCTGTGCCAACGTAAGTTAAGCCATTTAGAGCCATCGTAGCAGCCCAGGCAAACTCGCCTCTAGCGTCGTAATTACTTGGCTCTTTTAGCAAAATTTCTGTTGTTTTCATGACGGTTTTTATGTTTGCTTCGATGTATAAATTTATGATCTCAGGCTGAATGCTCGCTGTAAAGTAGCCCTCGATGCTATGAGCGATAATGTCGGAAGCCGAATAGACCAAATACTCCTTGCTTACACTTGCTTGAAGTAGTGGATTTACCACCGATACTTTTGGGTAAAGACAAGCTCCGTGCATAGCAAATTTCTGTTTCGTGGCTTCGTTTGTGACGACCGAGCCGCCGTTCATCTCTGAGCCAGTTGCTGCAAGCGTTATGATGTCAAAGATCATAAGCGCTTCGCTTGGATCTTTACCGGTAAAAAAGTCCCAAACGTCACCATTATATTTAACTCCAGCAGCCACAGCCTTGGCGCTATCAAGCACCGAGCCACCGCCTATTGCTAGCACGCTATCGACGCCTTGCTTTTTAGCTAAATTTATAGCCTCATTTACCTTGCTTAGCACTGGATTTGACTTCACGCCACCGATCTTGCAAAACTCGATGCCATTTGCACTTAGGCTCTTTGCTACGACATCAAAAAGGCCATTTTTTATGATCCTATCGCTGCCATAGATGATAAGCGTCTTTTTAACGCCAAATTCTTTCATATATCTGCCGATATTTTGCTCTTTATCTTTGCCAAATTCTATTTTTGTAGGGTTTAAAAAGCTAAAATTTTGCATAGTTTCTCCTTATTAGTTTTAATGATTATAGTTTTGCAAAGCAAAAATTTTTGTTAAAAATAATGAGTAGAAATTTAAAAGTTTCTTAGTTTGATAGGAAGTTTCGAGATGATTTTTTTCGGATCAAAGCTATTTTTAGCATCAACCAAATTCCCAAAATTTTCACCTGTGCTAAGGAATTTTTGCAAATAATAATTGCCTCTATATCCAAGGTCATAAAGAATTTCAGACATCAAAGAAATATCTATTTCGTTTAGAAAGTCTGCATGCACGGTTGTTCTTACTTCAAAATCAAAATTTATCTCAAGCAGATATTTTAGCGTGCTAATAAATTTTTCATATAAATTTGAGCCAGTTATGCCCGTAAATTTCTCTTTTGGCGCTTTAAAATCAAGTGCGATATAGTCAATCAGCCCTTCGCCTATCGCCTCTTTTAAAATCTCAATATGAGAGCCATTTGTATCGACCTTTAGGCAAAAATTTCTTGACTTGACCTCTCTTGCAAGTTTTAAAAACAAAGGATTTGCCGTGCATTCGCCACCGCTAAAGACGATGCCGTTTAGCTTACCTATACGGCGGTCCAAGAAATTACAAACCTCAGCCATTTCTATATTGCCATTTGAATTTACAACTTCTATATTGTAGCAATACACGCATCGCATATTACAGCCTGCAAACCAAACTACTGCAGCCACTTTGTCTGGATAATCAAGCGTAGTAAATGGCGTTATACTAAAGACTTTATGCAAATTTATGGACCTTTTGAGATTTAAAAGGCACAGAAGATTGTGCCTTTTTATTTGAGTTTTTTATATTTTTATTGGCTGCGGTGATTATCTTTTGCAGCAACTTGCGTATTCATCAAATTTAATACGCTCTTTATGCTCACCTTTTTTACCAAGGTTAAAGCTCTCAACTGGGCGATGATAACCCATAACACGAGTATAGACTACGCATTTTGTACGTTTGTCTTGTACTTTTTCTAAAATTTCTTTTTCTGTCATTTTCCTCTCCTTATTTGGAATTGTTTTTCTCTTTTTCTATTAATTCTGCATCACAAAGCGGACAAAATTCATGCTCTCCAGCAATGTATCCATGCTTTGAACAAACGCTAAATACTGGCGTTATCGTGATATATGGAAGCTTATAATTTGAGATTATGCTCTTTACAAGCTCCTTGCAAGCTTTAGGTGAGCTGATCCTTTCTTTCATATAAAGGTGAAATACTGTGCCACCAGTGTATGAAGTCTGAAGATCATCTTGCAAATCAAGCGCCTCGTAAGCATCATCTGTAAAATTTGCTGGAAGCTGAGTTGAGTTTGTATAGTAAATATTCTCCCCAGCACCTGCTTGGATGATGTCCGGATAGCGCTTTTTATCCTCTTTAGCAAAGCGGTATGTTGTGCCTTCAGCTGGAGTCGCCTCAAGGTTGTATAAATTTCCAGTCTCTTCTTGAAATGTCCTTATCTTGTCGCGCAAAAACTCGACCATCTCAATAGCAAAATCACGTCCAAATTTTGTTGAGATATTCTCCTTATCATTTGTGAAATTTCTAAGAAGCTCGTTCATGCCATTTATACCGATCGTGCTAAAGTGGTTGTTAAAGTGCTTTAGATATCTAGCCGTATAAGGATAAAGCCCTCTGTCATACATCTCTTGGATAAATTTGCGCTTCTTTTCAAGTGTTGATTTAGCAAGTTCTAAAAGATAGCTAAGCCTGTTATAAAGTGCGACTTTATCGCCTTTGAAGTTGTATCCTAGGCGAGCTAAATTTATAGTAACGACGCCAATCGAGCCTGTCATCTCAGCACTACCAAAAAGACCACCACCTCGTTTTAAAAGCTCTCTTAGATCAAGCTGCAAGCGGCAGCACATAGAGCGAACATGTCCTGGTTTGTAGGCTTTTTCGTTTTCTATCTTGTTGCCATTTTCGTCATAAGTGTATTGTGAGCCGATAAAATTTTGAAAGTAGCTTGAGCCCATTTTGGCGGTATTTTCAAAGAGTACATCCGCCACTTCGCTATCCCAATCAAAATCCTCTGTAATATTTACCGTTGGTATCGGAAATGTAAAAGGCTGCGAGCACTTATCGCCAGCTGTCAAAACCTCATAAAATGCCTTATCTATGCGTGCCATCTCAGGCTCGAAGTCCTTGTAGGTCATATCGATCAAATTTTTCCTGCCACGCTCGTTTGCTTTTTTCAAAATTTTCTCGTCTTTTACGTTTGTAAAAAGGTGTATATCATCACTCGTTGGGATCTGATCTCTTAGGTCGCTTGGGCAGGTGATGTCTATTGTTACGTTTGTAAATGGACTTTGTCCCCAGCGTGCAGGAACGTTTAAGTTAAAAATAAAACTCGTGATCGCCTTTTTGATCTCGGCGTCACTCAGATCGTCTTTAAAAACATAAGGCGCAAGGTAGGTGTCAAAGCTAGAAAACGCCTGAGCACCAGCCCACTCGCTTTGCAAAATTCCTAAGAAATTTGCCATTTGATAGAGCGCTTCTCTAAAGTGCTTTGGCGCCCTGCTCTCGACCCTACCGCGAACGCCGTTAAAGCCTTCATTTAGTAAGGCTCGCAAGCTCCAGCCAGCACAGTATCCTGTAAGGCAGTCAAGGTCGTGGATGTGGTAGTCGCCATTTCTGTGCGCTAGGCCCTCTTCTTTGTTATAAACGGCGTCTAGCCAGTAGTTTGCGATGACTTTACCAGCGGTGTTGTTGATGAGTCCTGCGTTCGAGTAGCTGGTGTTTGAATTTGCAGAAATTCTCCAGTCGGTGCCGTTTATATACTCATTTATCGTTTGAGTTGAATTTATATAAGTCGTATCGTCATTTAGGCCTAAAATTTGCTCACGTTGAAGCTTATGCGTGTGGCGGTAGAGCATAAAGCTCTTTAAAACGTCGAAATATCCACTATTAAATAGCTCTTTTTCGATCGCATCTTGGATGTCTTCGACTGTTATCGCACTTGATTTTTGAAAGATATCTTGGACAACATTTGTAAAAACTTTCTCATCATAAGCTAAATTTTCGCTAGCAAATGCTTTTTTTATCGCATCTACTATCTTATATGCTACAAATTCTTGTCTTGTGCCATCTCTCTTCAAAATCTCACGCATTACTCGCTCTTTCTTCTAAATTTTTCAATATAAAGTTTAAAAGTATAGGACAAGAAAGCTTAAATAATAGATAACTATTTTATTTTGTTTAATAATATTTATCAAAAAATATAAAATTTTAAAGACTTTTCTTAAAGGATAAATTTACGTTATTTAGCATATATAATGTATATTATTATTTTTTATATTAATTAAAAATATTAATTATTTTTTATAATATAATAAAACAAAACTACTACTATTGTAGTTTTGTATCTCTTTGTTTTTTTAAATCTAAAATAGCCATTTTTAAAACTTGAAAAGCAACTTTAGCTGTTTGATCGTCGGGTTTAAAATTATTAGCTAACTGCTCCATGGGATGTATATAGTTTCTAAAATTTCTTAGTTCATGTGAAAATTTTTTAGTATCTTGAGATAGTAACTCAATACCGCCAGATACATCTATCATTTCTGATAGTTTCCAATCTTGAAAAGGTTTTACTTTGTCAGTTTTGTCTTTTGGCGATTGGCTATATGTATTAAATTGTTTTGGATTTTTTAGCATATAGCTCAATAAAAGACATTCTAAGACGCTTCCGCATAGTATAATTGCCGACATATATGCACCAATGTCCAAACATTTATCTATCTCCAGCATTCTATGCTCCAAGACCTTTTCCAAACCAAGGTCTAAAGATAAATCTTTAATATTGATATCGTCAAATTTTATCTTTAATAATTCGTCCCTTGAATCTATAGTATTTTTAATGCCAAGAAGCCTGTTTGTAATTTTTACGCATTCATTATAGATTTTTTCGTTAAATTTAATCTTTCCGCTATCAACATTAAATTTATAGCGTTCTAATAAACCTTTTAATACTCTTCCATTTACTGAGTCACTTTCAGTTTGCCAAAAGACTCTTAACTTTTTGGCTTTAGAGCCTCCGTAGATTTGATATTTTATATCATGTATGTCAATGCCGGTGATATTTTTTATAAATTCATAGAAAGTTTGATTACTAAAATCTAAGACATAGCCAGTATCCATTTCAAAAAGCGTTTCTAAATATCTTTTTTCAATATCTGTTAAACTAGACAAAATAAGTACCTTTGTTTTTAATATGGATATGGAAAGATACCTAAGGTAAAAATATTCATAGGTATCTAATTAAATTTTACTGACAACCTTCGCATTCGATTGAGCGGTCGGCTACGTCGTTTAGCTTTTCGCTGTCTGGTGACTCAGAGCGTAGATAATAAGTTGATTTTAGTCCAAGCTCCCATGCAAGCGTGTAAATTTCGCTTAGATATCCGCCGCTTGCTTTGTCTAAGCTCATGAAGATATTTAGACTTTGACCTTGATCGATCCATTTTTGACGGATAGCGCCTGCTTTTATCAAAATTCTCTGATCAAGCTCGTATGCTGGTGTGTAAAACTGCCAAGTGTCAGGGCTTAAATTTGGCACGACATTTGGGATCATACCGCTTAGGTTGTGCTCAAACCACTTACGTTTATAGACTGGCTCGATGGTCTGAGTAGTGCCAACAAGGATCGAGATCGAGCTAGTTGGGGCGATCGCCATTAGGTAGCCGTTTCTCATGCCGTCGCGCTTGACCTTCTCTCTTAGCTTGTCCCAGTCGCAGACATTTTCGTCAAATAGTCCGCCTTTGTCGTTTAAAAGGGCTTTTGCGTTCTCGTTTGCGGTGTCTATCGGCATGATGCCTTTGCTCCATTTTGAGCCTTCAAAATTTGGATATATGCCCTTTTCTACGGCTAAATTTGAGCTAGCGTAGATGGCGTTATAGCTTATATTTTCCATTATGCTGTCAATGAGCGCCAAATGCTCGTAACTGCCCCATTTTACGTTTTTCTCAGCTAGCATTTGCGCCTCACCCATGACGCCAAGGCCGATCGAGCGAGAGGCTAGGTTTGTGTGTTTTACCTTTTTGTGTGGGTAGAAATTTAGATCTATAACGTTATCAAGCATCCTAATAGCTATCGGCACGACACGCTCGATATCCTCTTTGCTGTTTATCTTGCTTAAATTTATACTCGCAAGGTTGCAAACTGCCGTTTTACCCTCGATGCTCTCTTTTTCTACGATAAAAATTTGCTTACCTTTTAGGCTATCAAGCGCGCTAAGCTTTTTGGCCTTTTTAGTTATGCCGCTATCGACCGTGACGTCTTCTTCTTCGTCAAATAGCTCCTCGCCGCCATCTTCATAAGTGATCTTGATCTTATAGTAGTTTGGCGCTGTGTTTTGAAAAATTTCGGTGCATAAATTTGAGCTTCTGATGATGCCCTCGTGGTCGTTTGGATTTGTTTTGTTGGCATTGTCTTTAAAGCACAAAAATGGCATGCCAGTTTCAAAATAGCTAGTTAAAATTTTCTTCCAAAGCTCTTTTGCAAGGATGGTATTTTTCTGGATATTTTCGTCGTTTTCATATTCCAAGTATCTCTTCTCAAACTCCTCGCCGTAAAGGTCGCAAAGATCACTTACTTGAGCTGGGTCAAAAAGACTCCAGCGGCCATTTTCTTTAACACGCTTCATAAATAGGTCGTTTATCCAAAGTGCAGGAAAAAGCTCGTGTGCACGGCGTCTCTCTTCGCCTGAATTTTTACGAAGATCGAGAAAATCGCTCACGTCCATATGCCAAGGCTCGATATAAACGGCTATCGCGCCCTTTCTAGTGCCTAGCTGATCGACCGCTACTGCGATGTCGTTTGTCACTTTTAAAAATGGTATGATACCGCCAGCTGCGTTCTTGTGTCCATCGATACTGCCGCCCATCGCACGCACCTTGCTCCAGTCCCAGCCGATACCACCGCCAAATTTTGAAAGAAGAGCCATCTCTTTGTAGCTATCAAAAATTCCTTCGATATTATCAGGCGTGCTACCTACATAACAGCTACTTAGCTGGTGGCGCGTAGTCCTTGCGTTTGAGAGCGTTGGCGTGGCTAGCATCACTTCAAATTTAGAGATAAGGTCGTAAAATTTCTTAGCCCAGCCTTGACTGTCTAGCTCGTTTTGCGCTAGAAACATCGCGATTGCCATAAACATATGCTGTGGTAGCTCTATTGGCATGCCATTCTTATCTTTGATGAGATAGCGGTCATAAAGCGTCTTGATACCAAGGTATGCAAACTGAAGGTCACGCTCGGGCTTGATATAAGCGTTTAGGTCCTCAAGATCGTACTTCTCTTTTAGCCCAGGGATGATGCGACCTACTTTTTCGCCCTTTACAAGATAATCTTTTAGGTGGTTGTAGCCATTAAAGCCGGTCACTTTATGATAAAGGTCGAACAAAAATAGCCTCGCAGCGACAAATGTCCAATTTGGGCGGTCGATGTCGATCTTGTCAACTGCTGTTTTTATAAGAGTCTGCTGAATTTCCTCAGTCGTTATCATATCTCTAAACTGGATTTTCGCGTCTACTTCAAGTTCACTAAGGCTTACATTGCTAAGGCCAAAAACGGCTTCATTTGTATATTTTTTGATCTTACTTATATCAAGCTCTTCGGTTCTGCCATTACGTTTTATAACTTTCAAAAATATCTCTCCATGTTAAATTTTAATTTGGGATTTTATCCAAAAGGAGATAAAAACTCTCTTTGTTAAAAAAGTGCTTTTAAATATAAAATTTGACTCAAAAAATAATATTTTATTTTTAAAAATTAAAAAATTTGATCTTATTTTAAAATGATTGTAAAAATTTTTGAAGTGATATTTTGAAGCAAGAAGCATAAATTTGCTTCTTGCATTTAAATTACTTGCCAAAGACTCTGGCGAAAATTCTATCTACATTTTTGGTGTAGTAGTTGTAGTCAAAGCACTCTTTGATCTCATCTTTGCTAAGGCTCTTAGTTAGGTCCTCGTCGTTTAGTAAATTTTGCAAAAACAGGCTGTGACCTTGCTCGTCGATCGCTTTTTTGCCCTCTTGCAAGTCTGCCCAGACCTTCATAGCGTTGCGTTGAACGATCTTATATGCGTCCTCTCTAGAGATTCCGCGCTGCGGCAGTTGTAAAAGTACGCGCTGTGAAAAGACTAGACCGCCTGTTAAATTTAAATTTTTCATCATATTTTCTGGATATACGACTAAATTTGCTATCAAATTTTTGATGCGAACCAGCATAAAATCAGCCGTGATAAACATATCTGGCAGGATAAATCTCTCAACCGAGCTGTGGCTAATGTCGCGCTCGTGCCAAAGGGCGACGTTTTCAAGTGCAGGCGTAACGTATGAGCGTAGCACCCTGCAAAGACCAGTGATGTTTTCGCTAAGGACTGGATTGCGCTTGTGTGGCATCGCGCTTGAGCCCTTTTGTCCTGGGCTAAAATACTCCTCTGCCTCATAAACCTCGGTCCTTTGGTAGTGCCTAATGGCAACTGCGATCTTCTCGCACGTAGAGGCTAGAACTGCGATGGCGCTCACCACATGTGCGTAGCGGTCACGCTGGATCACTTGGTTTGACGCTGGGGCAGCTTTGAGACCGAGCTCCTCACATGTTAGCTCTTCAAATTCCATCGGAGCGTGGGCTAAATTTCCCATAGCGCCTGAGAGTTTGCCGTAGCTGATCGTATCTTTTGCGTCTTTGATGAGCTTTAGCGCCCTTGCAATCTCATCGTACCAGATGGCAAGCACAAGGCCAAAAGTTATCGGCTCGCCGTGGATGCCGTGGCTTCTGCCGACCATGAGCGTGTGCTTGTGCTCGATCGCTCTGTTTTTGACCGCCTGCATAAATTCCTCTACGTCGCTGATGATGAGCTCTAGGCTCTCTTTCATCTGAAGTGCGACAGCTGTGTCGATGCAGTCGCTTGAGGTCATGCCATAATGCACAAACCTACTCTCCTCGCCAAGGCTCTCACTAACGCTTGTTAAAAACGCGATGACATCGTGCTTTGTCGTCTTTTCTATCTCATCGATACGAGCTACTTCAAAATTAGCGTTTTTGCAAATTTTCTCGCAGTCGCCGTCGCTTATGAAGCCAAGCTTATTCCAAGCTTTAACGGCAGCTTTTTCTACCTTGAGCCAAGCGTCATACTTTGCTTGCATGCTCCACTTATCAGCCATCTCTTTACGCGAGTATCTTTCGACCATTGTTGAACCTTTTTGTATTAGTTTTTCTTATCATAAAAGTAAATTTTAACCTTGAAAGCTAAAAACTACATCGTATAATTTTTATAAAATTTAAGTTTTGATTATATAAAATCCGGGCTGAAATATCGGTTATACACTTATAAATTTGAGCTTAAGATAGCTCGCTCATTTTTTAAAGGATTATTTTTGCCCTATGTAAATAAATTTATCGCTATTACAGATCATCAAAAAGCTTATGAAATTTTGCTGCAAAATGGCTTTAGTATGAGAGAAGCACAGCGCTTCATTGACAAGGGTAGACTGATATGTGGTGGCAATGTCGTGAGCGAGAAAAATGCCATATTGTGTGGAGAGGTCTTTTTGATCGACTATAAGGCGGAGCCAAAGGGACTTAAGCCGATCTTTGAGTGTGAAAGCTTTGCTGTATTTGACAAGCCAAGCGGCGTATTAAGCCACCCAAATGGTAGGCATTGCGAATACTCACTAAATGATGAAATTTACACGCTTTTTGGGCGAGAAGCGAGCGTGGCACATAGGCTGGACTTTGAAACAAGCGGCGTAATAGTCGTGGGAAAAGATAGAAATTCCACGATAAAACTAAAGAAATTTTTTGAAAACAGAGAGGTTTTTAAAAGCTACGTCGCTATGGTACAAGGCAAAATCGAACGAGAATTTACGATCAATGCAAAAATGGATCTAGCAAACAACTATGACGATGTAAAAATGCGGATGCAAATTTGTGAAAATGGCAAGAGTGCGGTGACTAAAATTTTGCCTATAAAGTATTTTGACGATATCGATACGACTTTGGTTCGGGCTATCCCACTCACTGGTAGACAGCATCAAATTCGCTTACATTTGTTTCATGTGAAACACAAGATACTTGGTGAACCACTTTATGGTTTACTATGTCCGCAGATCGAGAAAATTTTAGATAAAGAGATGAGCGAGCGTGAACGGATAAATTTAACTGGAGCAAAAAGGCTCTTACTCCACTCAGATGAAATTTCTTTTAAATTTGATGAAATTTTTTATAACATAAAAAGCAAATTTGACGCTGAAAGCGAATTTTATAGATTTGCAAAAGAAGGTTTACTTTAGTCTAAAATTTTTTAATAAATTTCTATTTCTCATAAACCCTTACCTACGTTTTGCCAAAGTTTATCACTTTTAGATACCACAATGATAATTTTATAGTTTATGCAATTAACACTCCATTTTATTTCTTTATGAGAGCTAGATTTTATCTTGATGTTAAGACTCAGAATTTATACCTATCTTTTTCATCTTTTAAAACTTTTAAAATAAGTCCTAATCCGAGTAAAACCACCACAGCAACAAAGACTATTTCGGCTATATCAAGTGCACTCATTTTAACTCACACTGGCTTTACTATTATCTTCAAGCGACTGTCTTTTTAAATTTTTATCACTGGCAATGGTTTTAAATTTTGTATTTTCATTGCGTTGTTTTAACTGTCCACAAGCTGCACTTATATCAAGTCCTTTACTCTGTCTAATCGTGCAAGTAACGCCATGATCTCTTAGATATTCTTGAAATTTTAGCATGCTGGTAAGCTCGGGTCGTCCAAATTCACTGCCTTCATGCGGGTTAAAATAGATCAAATTTACCTTTGCCTTGATACCATGCAGCAGTTTTACCAGCTTTTTTGCATCACTAACGCTGTCATTTAGATCTTTGATAACAAGGTATTCAAACATCACGCGTTTGCGCATATCGATAGGGAATCCCCTAACAGCATCCATAACAGCCTCGATATTATACGCCTTATTTATCGGCATCAGACGGCTTCTAAGCTCATTAGTAACAGCATGAAGCGATATGGCTAATAACACACCAATATCCATCTCGCCAAGCTTTTTTATCTGGCTGCCAAGTCCGCTAGTTGAAACGGTTTGACGACGCGGCGATATGGCTAGACCCTCGTTAAGTGCTAAAATTTTGATCGCTTTACTAACGTTAGCAAGATTATCAAGTGGCTCACCCATACCCATATAAACGACATTTATGCGTCTTTCATAAGGTATTTTATTTTCTCTTTTTATCCATAAAATTTGCCCTACGATCTCACCGGCAGTCAAATTTCTAACAAGTCCACCCTTTGCTGTTAGACAAAAAGCACATCCCATTTTACAGCCAACCTGCGAACTAACACAAACCGTATAACGAGCATGGCGACTGACCTTTCCATTCTCATCACTAATCTCCTCTTTCATCGGGAGTAAGACACTCTCTATCTTTAGCCCATCTTTTAGCTCAAAAAGATACTTGATCGAACCATCACTACTTTGCTCAAATTTTACACATTTTAAAGGATCGATATAAAATTTTTCAGCCAGATCTTGACGCATATCTTTAGGTAAATTTAGCATTTGGCTAAATTCGGTTGCATTTTTTTTATATATCCACTCGTAGATTTGTGTTGCTCTAAATGGTGGAGAAACTAACTCTTTTAGCTCATCAATACTAAGATCAAGCAAATTTATCACATATTTTCCTTTATATATTTTGTTAGAATTTTCTTGGCCTCTGCGTGATTTTTTATAAAATCAGCATGTGCATTTTTATCACAAAAATTTGTCGCTACAAAAATTCCATAAGCTGGAATTTTAAAAATTTGAGCTACTCTTAGAACAGAAAAAAACTCCATATTTTCTAAAAAATAGCCTTTTTCAAATATCTTATGAGCCAAATTTTTGTCTGTCGTTATGAAATTTGACGAATTTATTTTGATAGTTCCACGTGAAACGATAGAAGAAATTTCACACTCAATCGGTGAATAAGATCTATTTTCTACGCTAGAAATTTCAATATTTGCCCCAACTGAGCTTTCATAAATTTGTAAAATTTCACCATCTTTATAAAGACCTGCCGAGCCAACGAAAACTATTTTTTCTGGCATCTTATATAAATTTCGTTCAGGATTTTTTGACAAATTTTGACTTATATCTTTTAGCTCTGGATTTGATGAGTTTGCAAATTTAGCTTCGATCTTTGCAAAATAGTGCGGATCGATATTTTTTAAATTTATACCATTTTCATCCGCTCCAATACATGCTCGTTTCTGCAAAAATTTTGTCAAATTTATCGCCATATCAACTAGGCCCACACCCATTGGCAAAGCAAAGTCAAAAATTTCGTTTTTTCCAGCAGAGATAACTAACATTAGAGCCTAACCTCAACGCCATTTGCCTTGAGATACTCTTTTAGTTTTTTTATCTCGATTTCGCCAAAGTGAAATATCGAAGCAGCTAAACACGCATCAGCCCCGGCTTCAAAAGCATCTTTAAAATGCTCCATCTTACCAGCGCCACCACTTGCGATAGTTGGTATAGAAAGCATGCTAAATACCTTTGTTAGCTCAAGGTTAAAACCTTGTTTGACGCCATCGTTATCCATAGACGTTAGCAATATCTCCCCTGCTCCACGCGACTCAACCTCTTTTGCCCAAGCAAAGGCATCTTTTTTGGTATCGATCCTGCCACCATTTATAAAAACACTATAACCATTTTCGATCTTTTTGGTATCGATAGCAACGACGACACATTGTGAGCCAAATTTCTTAGCTGCCTCATCGATCAAATTTGGATCTTGTATAGCTGATGAATTTAAGCTTACTTTATCGCAACCGGCATTTAAAAGGCGAGAGATATCATCGATCGTGCGTATACCTCCGCCAACTGTTAGTGGGATAAAAAGCTTACTTGCGACCTTTTTTACGACATCAACTATCGTATCACGCCCAAGATGAGAGGCAGTGATATCCAAAAAGCAAAGCTCATCAGCGCCCTCGTCATTGTATCTTTTAGCTATCTCGACAGGATCTCCAGCATCAACAAGCCCTACGAAATTTACGCCTTTTACGACTCTGCCATCTTTTACATCAAGGCATGGGATTATGCGTTTTGCAAAATGATTCAAATCTGTCCTTTATCTATTTTTCTAGCCGCTACCTCAAAATATGGCAAATTAGACCAATTTTCTCGGTTACCAACTATATAAACAACCTCTTTTGCTCTTGTTAGTGCTACATTTAGTAGGTTTGGCGTACTAGCAGCCCATGCTCTAGCACCTTTTGTGGCACCGCCAAGAACAAAGATAACAACATCAGCTTCTTTACCTTGCATGGTGTGAATAGTACCAGCCCCTTTTAAATTTTTACAAACATCTTTAAAAGGTGTTATTATTTTAACACTATCTTTTAGCTTGGCTAGCTTACCATCTAAAAGCTCTTTAACGATCATACCTTCGGCTTTATTATAGTTACCTATCCATTCATCACTACTAACGTCAATCCACTCTGTTTTGATATTAGGATCACTAAGTTTACTTTCACTACTTCTGCCAAGTATCATCATATCATCATATGTTGTTTCGTTTGAAATTTTAAACATAGGGTTGGCGCACCTTCTATGAACGATAAGTGGCGAACCAACCCAAATGGACTTACCCTCTCCTTTTATATATGTACCAATATTTTGTACTTTATCGGCTCGAAGTTGAACTGATGATTTTAGTAGATTAAACTCATCCTTTGCATCGCAGTAGCGTAAAATAGCATTATTTAAAGCTGGTGGCAATGTTACAACAGGCTCAAGTTGAAGTGGATCGCCAACTACAACAGCCATGTTCGAACGAAGCAATGCACCTAATGCGTTAGTTAAATTTGCCTGCCCTGCTTCATCTATCAAAAGCAAGCCTATATCGCCATTTAAAAGGTCTTTAAAAGTGTTATTAAACGAGGCAAAAGTCGAGCTAACAACTGGCGTTAGTAAAAATAATCCTTTGATTATCTCACGCCTGTCTTTAGACTTAAGACCGTTTTTTTCAGCCATCTTTTCATCATTAAAGATAACGCTAACAGCACGCAAATTTGCCCTAACAGCCTCTTTGCAAGCAAAAATAGTAGCTTTATGCAGATTAAGCGCTTCTTTAAAAAGCTTGATTCTTGCCTTAAAAAGCTTCGTCTTGTGGGATTTCTCATCAAGATCACGTTCCATCATAAATGGCATACTCTTTTGTATTTCTTCATTACTCTGATTAAAACTACCATTTAAAAAGCTATCAAGCTCTTCGCTTCTACCAATTAATTTTTGACGTCTAATAAAGTCATCATTAAGCTTGTTTAGATGGTCTATCTTGGTGTTAAGTTCTAAAATTTTCTCTTCAAGCTGAGTTATTTGAGCTTTTAGTTCGTTTAATTTTACTTCACTCTTCTCTTTGTTTTCACTATTTTGCTTGCTTGCTTTCAAATTTTGCTCAGCTATTTGGCGATTTATCTCACTAACTTTTTGCGCTTCATTGTTATATTTTTCAAAAGCTTGTGTCCTTAAAATTTGCTGGAAAATAAAAAATGATGGCTTTGGAGGCGCACTGAGGTACTCTTGTAAAATTTCATTTTGACCAATAAGTTTTGTTAGCTCGTTAGCTTCAGCTGCCTTTTGCTCTAGCTCATTTTTGCTCAAATCTAGCTCATCTATTAGTGGTTTTAAAAGCTCGTCTATTTGCTTTGCTGAATTATAGTTATCAAGTCTTTTATCGATATTTATAAGCTCACTATTTATACTTTTTAGCTCCTCTTCTTTGATCCTGATCTCGCTAAAAAGTAGATTTACTTCATGTAGGGCTTGATTAAATTTCTCCTTTGCCTCGTCGTAATCATCAATTCCTTCGCCGGTAGCCAAGTATTTGCCAAGCCCCATTAAAAAGCCATCTTGTTCTATAAATTCTTTAAATTCTTTTGAAATATCTTCAAACTGACTATGCGTTTTTTCGATCTTTACGCCATTAATCGCATTAAAAACAAAATTTGACTTATTTTGCTTTGAGCCAAGAGGTATGCAAAAAAGCCCCCATGCAGGTTTTGAGATAAAAGATTTTTCTCCAAAATTTGTCTTTTCATCGGCCGAGAGAAGCCTTGTAGCTATAAATTTAAAATAATCAATCTCGCCTGCGTAACTACCGATGCTTTTTAGTTGGCTAAGCTCTTTACTTAAAATTTCAACCGCACCGTTATTGCAAGAGCTAACAACCATCTCATAGCCCTGGAGTTCTTTATTTAGAGTAAAATAAAGCACCTTATCGCTACTATCTCGAACTGGAGTAAAGATATCATGTCTGCTCATTTGCGCGAGTTTCATCGCTCTAAGCGTAACAACTTCAGCCATTACGTCTTTTAAAAGCGTTGTTTTACCAGTGCCTGGAGCGCCATTTACGCTATAAATTCCACCACTTTTTTCTTTAAATTTTTTAATGATGTTATTAACAGCAATTTGCTGTGAGAAATTTAAAGCAAAGTCGCTAGCAAAGGCCGATCTTGGATACTCTTCTGCTTTAAAAAAATCTCTAACAAGCCTTTTATTTTGCTCATCTCTTACATCAAGTCTTTCAAATTTATTCTCACTGCCCTCATCCAAAAACTGATCCGTTAGCTCGTGCGTCCTGCCTGACTCGTAAAATTTGATAAGCAAATTTATATCATCTATGAAAAAGCTATTTAAAAGGCTATCATTTTCTTTAAAATTTGGATTTATGATCTTTACTTCAAGCCTGATCACATCTTTGCAAAATGGCGTCTTTAGCGAGCTTTTTAGCTCCTCATGGACTGCTTTTACATAGTCGCTAAGCCTCATTTTCTCTTTGTGGATAGAAATTTTATCCTTGATGCGCTCACACTCTTTGCTAAAATCACTTTGGCTTATCTCTTTTAGATAATCTAGGCGAGCCATTGCCCAAGGAGCTGTTGAGATGAAAAGATCATCAGACGAGTTTGGTGTAAAAAATAGAGTTAAATCATCATCTAAATTTACATCTTTTAAAGCAAAACTTTGCTCATTTTTGCAAAATACCAAATCACCGGCAAGCTTAAATTTATAGCAAAATGCCTTATCAAAGCTCGTTTGCTCAGAGCGTAGCTCATCTAAAATTTGCTCTTTTTCAAATTTCACGTTTGCTAGCTTTGAGATAAAAAGGGCAAGTAGGTCAGTTTCAAAAATGCCACCATAAATTGAAATTTCTACACCATTCTTTAAAAGAGATCTATCAAACGCTCTTAAAATTTGCAGAAATTTCTCATCAAAATTTGTAATCTCAAGATCCATTGATTTTTTAAATTTGCTATTTGTCTTTTTTGGCTCATCTAAAGTTTTTGGCTCTAAATATTGTGATAATAAAAAGTATTTTAAGGTATTTGCCTTGCTCAAATTTATGCCCTATTTCGTTATTATTTAGTGATTATAATCCATTTTATATATGATTAAACTAAACTTGTAATCATTGTATAAGTAATTTTTGGCTAATATCGCGGCTATGATAAAGGCAAAAAAGCACTTTGGACAGAATTTTTTACAAGACAAAGCGACACTAGATAAGATCATCCAAGCGATACCCAATGACGTAGCAAACGTCGTTGAGATTGGGCCTGGCTTAGGTGATTTGACATTTAGACTTTTGCAAATTTACAAGACGACCTGTTTTGAGATAGATTGTGAGCTGTTTCAAATTTTAAAGGTCAAATTTGCAAATGAGATCCAAAATGGACAATTAAAACTTTTTTGTAAAGATGCTTTAGAGCAGTGGCAGCAAGAGGGCGGACTAAGTAGCGAAAACTACTTTTTGGTCGCAAATTTGCCCTATTACGTTGCTACGAAGATGATCCTAAATGCGATAGATGACGAAAAATGCCTTGGCCTTATTGTGATGATACAAAAAGAGGTTGCTCTTAAATTTAGTGCAAAGAGCAAGGATAAAGAATTTAGCGCTTTATCGATCCTTGCTTCACTTCAAGGCAGGTGTGAGCTTTTGTTTGACGTGGATGCAAAGCTTTTTAATCCACCCCCAAAGGTCACATCCTCAGTCATCAAGCTACAAAAAACAAAAAAGATTTTTGGCAAAGACGGGATTTTCAAAGATGCAAAACAATACGAGGCTTTTAAAGTATTTTTAAAAGCTGCGTTTGCTTCTCCAAGAAAGACGCTTTTGAAAAATTTATCTACAAATTTCGAGAAAAAAGCGTTAGAAGAAATTTTTGAGAGCCTAGCTTTAAACCAAAATTTACGTCCACACGAGCTAGATGTCGATTCTTATCTAAAAGTATTTAAAAGATTAAAGGAAGATAATGAACGACAAAAACGAAGAGAAAGTTGTAACTAACCAAAGCAAAAACAACAAAAGACGAAGATTTAGACCAAAAAATAAACCAAAACAAGAAGGCGAAACTACCGAGCAAGCTTCACTAGCAAGCAAAAGCGTAATAGATAACTTCTTTGCAGCAGAGCAGGCTGAGAATAAAGCGCATGCCAAGCCAAAGAGCCAAATTTCTCGCCCAAAAAAGCCAAGAAATAACAAAAATCAAAACAAAAACGGCGAAAATAATAAGCCAAAAGAGCAAAAACAAGAATCACAAGAAATAAAAGCCAAAACACAAGAACAAAAAGAAAAGCCAAAAAAGGCCAAAAAGCCAAAGAAAAATTTACCTGCAAAACTAAACGGCAATGAACAATGGCAGCAAGATATCGCAAGTGCAATGGTAGCAAACAAGGCCGTTCACGAGCTTCGTCTGGAGCCGATGAAGTATCTAAACTCAAGCGAACATAAAATTCGTATAACGCCACTTGGCGGTCTTGGTGAGATCGGCGGCAATATGACGATATTTGAGACCGAAACTAGCGCGATCATCGTTGATATCGGCATGAGCTTTCCAAGCGAGAGTATGCACGGCGTGGATATACTAATCCCTGACTTTGACTATGTTAGAAAAATAAAAGATAAGATAAAAGGCGTCATCATCACTCACGCGCACGAGGATCACATCGGCGCAGTGCCATATTTTTACAAAGAGTTTAAATTTCCGATTTACGCCACACCGCTTCCGCTTGGCATGATAAATAATAAATTTGAAGAGCACGGACTAAAGCAAGAGCGCTCACTCTTTCGCTCAGTCGAAAAGAGAAAACCATATCTTATAGGCGACTTTGAAGTCGAGTGGATACACATCACCCACTCTATCATCGATGCTAGCGCGCTAGCCATCACGACAAAGGCAGGCACCATCATCCATACGGGCGACTTTAAGATCGACCATACGCCGATCGACGGCTACCCAACTGATCTTGGCAGACTTGCATACTACGGCGAAAGAGGTGTATTGTGTCTAATGAGCGATAGCACAAATAGCTACCGAGAGGGCTTTACAAAAAGCGAAAGTAGTGTTGGCAAGACCTTTGACGCGATATTCTCAAAGGCCAAAGGTCGCGTCATTATGAGCACATTTAGTTCAAACATCCACCGCGTCTATCAAGCGATCGAGTGGGGACTAAAATATAACCGCAAAGTCTGTGTCATCGGCAGATCAATGGAGAGAAATTTATATACTGCAATGGAGCTTGGCTATATCAAACTTGATAAGAAAATTTTTATCGACGCTAACGAGGTTGGTAAATTCAAAGATGATGAGGTGTTAATCGTAACAACAGGGAGCCAAGGTGAGACCATGAGTGCGCTATACCGAATGGCTACCGATGAGCACAAATATATAAAAATAAAACCAACAGATCAGATCATCATCAGTTCAAAGGCGATCCCTGGTAATGAAAGCAGTATCTCAACTGTATTAAATTTCCTAATAAAATCAGGCGCGAGCGTCGCTTACCAGGACTTTAGCGAGATCCACGTCAGCGGTCACGCAGCACAAGAAGAGCAAAAGCTGATGCTACGTCTTATAAAACCAAAATTTTTCTTACCAGTTCACGGCGAGTACAATCACATCGCAAAACACAAAGAGACGGCTATAAGCTGCGGCGTAGATGAGAGAAATATCTATCTGATGAGCGATGGCGATCAAATGGAGCTTTGCCAAAAGTACTTAAAGCGTGTAAAAACCGTAAAAACCGGCAAAGTTTTCATAGACAATCAAATAAATAAACAAATTTCAGATGATGTCGTCATCGATAGGCAAAACTTAGCTGAAGCAGGGGTCGTCATGATAATCGCTCAAATTTCACGCCACGGTGCAAAACTCATCAATAAGCCTCGCGTCATTAGCTACGGCCTTGTGGGAGATAAGCAAGATGGCGAGTTTAGAAAAGAGATGGAGGGCGTGTTGGAGCAATACCTAAGCAACGTTAAAGAGGAGCTTTTGAAAGACAGCAGGATGCTCGAGGGGCAGGTGCGTCAGGTCATCCGAAAACACATCTTTAGAAAAGTCAAAAAATACCCGACTATCGTGCCTATTATCTATCTAATGTAAGGGAAATTTATGCAGACAATGAACCAAATCGCGGCCGAAGTTTTAAAGATAGAAGCAAACGAGCTTTTAAGGCATGCTAAAAATTTAGCCATAGAAGATGCTGTAAATTTGATATTTAATACAAAGGGCAAGGTCATAGTCACAGGCGTTGGCAAGAGTGGTCATGTGGGCGCAAAGATCGCTGCCACACTTGCAAGTACTGGCACGCCAAGCTTTTTCTTACACCCAACAGAGGCTATGCACGGCGACCTTGGCATGATAGAAAAAGATGATGTTTTGTTAGCCATTAGCTTTAGTGGCGAAAGCGATGAGCTTATCAAAATTTTACCTCACGTAAAGCGCTTTGGCGTAAAGATCGTCGCCATGGCAAGAAGTAAAACAAGCTCACTTGGTAAATTTAGCGATGCATTTATTAGCATAGATGTAGAGAAAGAGGCCTGCCCACTAAATGCTGCTCCAACAGCATCAACTACGCTAACGTTAGCTCTTGGCGATGCGCTAGCTGTTTGTTTGATGAAAAAGCGAGACTTTAAAAAAGAGGACTTTGCAAATTTTCATCCAGGTGGTAGCCTTGGCAAGAGGCTATTTTTAAAGGTCAAAGATGTGATGAGAAGCGAAAATTTACCGATAGTTCGTTGGAATGCGAGCCTAAAAAAAGCAATCGATACGATGACGCATGGCAAACTTGGCACGGTCCTAATCGTCGATAAAGATGGTGTGTTAGATGCTATTTTAAGCGACGGCGATCTTAGACGTGCACTTATGAGGGAAGACTTTGACCTAGACGAGCCAGCAATGAAATTTGCAACCTTACATCCAAAAGAGATAAACAACAAGGAAATGTTAGCCGTGGATGCGTTAGCCCTCATAGAAAAATATAAAATTCAGCTTCTAGCCGTCGTAGAAAACAGCGTGCCTGTAGGTGTTTTACACATCCATGACCTTGCAAATTTAGGACTATAAAAATGGAAAAAACAAGACTTAATAAATTTATCTCACACAACACAAACTACTCACGCCGTGAGGCAGATGAGCTGATAAAAGCTGGCAAGGTTAGTATAGCAGGGCGTGTGGTTAGCGATCTTGCGACAAGTGTGGACGAAGATGATAAAGTTCGTATAAATGGCCGTTTGATAAAGCTAAAGAAGGAATTTACTGTTATCGTTTATCACAAACAAAAGGGCGAGCTAGTTAGCAAGAAAGATGACCGCGGACGAAAGACGATCTATGATACGTTAGATAAGAAATTTGCTAAATTTGTTAGTGTGGGGCGCTTAGACTACGCGAGCGAAGGACTACTTTTGCTAACTGACGCCCCAGCGATCGCCACAGCTCTCATGAATAGCGACTTAGAGCGCGAATACTATCTAAAAGTAAAAGGCGAAGTAACGAAAGAGGTTATTGAGGCAATGACAAATGGCTTCTTTGCCAAGGATGCTACCAAAGGCGCGCACGCAAAAACTACTATAAAATCAATGGAGTTTAAGCCTTTTCTAGCCTACAAAGTCTTTGGCTCAAGCGGCGGCTATACAAAACTAAAGGTCATCATCAACGAGGGTCAAAACAGAGAGCTTCGCCGTTTCTTTGGATACTTTGACCTTGAAGTAATGGATCTAAAAAGGGTTAGTTTTGGACGTGTTAGCCTTGATATGCTAAAGCCTGGCAAATGGCGCTACTTTGAAAACAGCGAATACGAAGATCTAAGAGACTTTTTAAAAGTTAATAACGTTAGATACTAATATTAGGCTTGTTTCTCTAACAAAGAGGCAAGCCAAACCACAATAACTACGAATTTGCAAAATGGAGAAAAAATGAAAAAGGCTGTTCTTTTATCTGTGATATTGCTAACCACTGGCTTTTGCGAGGATCTTTTTGAGCTTAGACTTGAAGCACAATAAAGGTGACTTATGATAAAGCAACTAAGCAATAGCAAAATGCTTATGATAGTTGAAATATTGATTGTTGCTTTAATTTAGGAGTTATATATGAAAATAAACAAGGATTAAGACAAAATATCGCACCGAAAAAGAATATTTTGGTAAAGCTTGCGAATTAGGGCTTCAACCAGGGTGTGACGTTTATAAAAAGTTAAACGAAAAAGGCCTTTAATACTAAAAATAATCCAACAGGGTTCTAGCAAATTTAGAGCTCTAATAAATTTATATCTTATTTTCTGAAAGTAGGATGTTTATATATGGATTTAGTAGCGTCTCACCACGTGCTGCGTATAACAAGACCTCTTTAAAGTAGTTGTCGTTTATGCCATATGTGTGAAACTCATATGCCCCTATGCCGTATCCCATCGGCGTTATATCAACCCTTGAGTACCACGCATTTTGCGCTAGGATGTAGCGATTTGTATCTCTTGAATAGACATATAGCTTGATCTTTTCCTTATCTTTTTCAGCCATATACCAGATGAAAGAATTTGTGATGTCGTTAAAAAAGTAGATGTCGCCATTTGGCATGATGGCTTGGGCTGTGTCGTTGTTATCAGCAATAAGCGTCCTACTCTCATAACATATAAATTTATTTGGCGTAAGTTGCTCGATCGGCTCAGATTTGCCATTATTTAAAACTAAAATTTTATCGTCGCTTATATCAGCATTATAGGCAAGTACAGCTAGAACTAGAGCTAACAAACACAAAGAAAAAATTTGCTTTATCAAAATAAAAATCCTCTTAGCAAATAATATTTTAGGACATAAAGCGAGCATATCAGCACGCAAACACCTAGCCAGATCGATGAAAATTTGAGCTTGTGTGAGTAGTTTGTCTTTGTGATCATCTCAACAAGATATGGCATAAGGCCGTAAAATACACCGAGAAACAAACTGCCCCAGATGAGGTAGCCAACATAAAAATAATCACCTTTTAGCATGCAGTATGGGCATTTGTGGTTTGGCTGCTCGTAAACATAAAGGCCAAAAAAGTAGGTGATGGCGTAGTAGCTAAGCACTAAAAATAACAAATTTGCCACAAAGCTCGCCATACTTTGCTTTAAAAAATTTAGCACCAAAATGACAAAAAATAGCACGAAAAATACGCTCACTAAACCAAAATTTGTATAGCCAAATGGTAGCTTTGGAGCTTGAAAAGTAACAGAACAGCAAAAGACTGGCACCTTTAGTGGGATATTGTAAAAAAACGAAATTTCTATACCAAGCTCGAGCAATATCATCACAAAAAGGCAGATAAAAATGGCGTATTTTTTCTTTAGATAAGGGAAATTTAGAGCCTGCAAGTCAAGCTTATTTATAACCAGCCAAATACCAAGTCCAAAGATCAGCAAAATTTTAGTGAGCATCAATATGCCACCAAATTTATTTGAGCCAATCACGCCAGCTGAACACATGGCACCAGGCACAATGTCAGAGAGTTCATTTAGGCAAAGTGCAAAAAATATAAACAATACGATCTTGATACAGACACAAAAAAGCAAGATAGTATTTACAAGATAGTTTTGCTTTTCAAGCGAGTATTGAAGCGATGTTAGTGCGTTGTAGTCCCACGACCTCACTATCCTAACGACGTAAAAGAGCGAAATACTCATCAAAACTAAAAGCACAAACTCCGCTAACAAAAAGGCAATAACGGCGTTTGATAAAAAGACACTCATACTATCTCTCCATTTTGTAAGCTGACAACTCTATCTGTTGCACTTAGCTCATCAAAAATGCTATCGTGAGTAGCGACAATGACACTCTTTTTTAGAGTTTTAAAAGACTCTAGTAAGCCCAAAAATGCACGTGCATTTTGTCTGTCTAAATTTGCCGTTGGCTCATCAGCCAAGATGATGTTAGCATCCATAGATAAAGCTCTAGCTACCGCGCATCTTTGACGCTCGCCACCACTTAAATTTGATACGTTCTCATCTTTTTTATGAGCAATATTTGCGAGGCTTAGAGCCTTTTTTATCATCTCATCTCGCACATTTGCCTTAAAATTTGTTAGAGCAAATGGAGCTAATAAATTTTCATATACACTTAGCCCCTCGATGAGGTTAAAATTTTGAAAGATAAGCCCAAGCCTTTTGTGTCTAAGCTCAGAGCAAAAGACATCAGGCAGCTTTGCGATGTTAGTGCCATCTATCAAAATTTCTCCACTAGTTGGCTTTTGAAGTAGGGCGATAAGAGAAAGTAGAGTGCTTTTACCGCTTCCACTAATGCCTTTTAGTATCACTAGCTCGCCGTCATTAATATCTAAATTTATATTTTTTAAAGCACAAAACTCATTTTGTTTGTTTTGGTTATAAACCAGGCTAACACCTCTTATATTTATCATTTTAGCCCCTCATTTATGTCACTACTCGCTACTCTCCATGAAGGTATGAGTACAAACGCCAAAAATGGTATTACGCCAAAAACAAAGATCAAAAAGAGCTTATCAAACTCTAAAATAGGTGTGAAATTTGTAAAATTTAAAAGCTCATCACCTAAAAATATCCCTTTTAGAAGTGGAGCGTTTAATACAAAAACAAAGAGATAAGCCAGTATAACACCGAGTAAAAAAGCACTAACGCTCACGATGAAATTTTGTATAAATTTTAAAAATATAATATCTTTTATACAAAAACCAATGCTCCTTAAAATAGCTATTTCACGCTTTTTACTACCATATGCGAGTGAAATTTGGTTTTTAAGCAAGACAAAGAATATAAGCATAACGCTAACGTAAATGCTCATGAAAATTCCACCCTTATAATAGTAAAGGTGCCTAACCTTAGCCACCTCATCTTCTATACTAAGGGCGAAAGAATTTGGATATAAATTCTCTATTTTTAAAGCTACTTCACTGATCTCATCAGTATTTGGCACTTCAACGTAGAGCTTCGTATACTCTTCATCTTTTAAATTTAAGATAGCCCTTAGCGTATTTGGATGCAAAAATATAGCGTTATTTGAGATTAAACCACTTTGTGTCGGCATAGTCTTTAATATCTTTACTGGTATCATGCGCTCTTCAGTCAAAAAATTAAAGCTCTCATCGTAGTAAAGCTCATTCATCGCCGCCTTTACACCTTCTCCGACGATCATCTCATCCTCTTTTAAGCTATCATCTTCATATAGATGAAACCAAACACGCTTTTGAACGAAGTAGTACTCTCCATCAACCACGCCCCTTACATCACTTACGCCATCGATCTTTGAGATGTCGTAGATATAGCCAGGGTGCATGAGATCATTTTTGCCAGCACGAAATGCACTCACTACGATACTTGATCTATCTTTTACTAAATTTATAAGATCATGTTGGATCGATCCAGAGATGAAAAGTACCGAGCTTAGCACAAAGATAATAAGTGCAAAGAGGCAAAAGCTAAAAAGGTGATCCTTCATATCTTTAAAAAGCAGAACCACAGCATAGTTTATAAAATTTTTACCTATCATAGACAAAGCCTTTTTGCCCCTTTTGGTTAAAACTAAAAGCAGCATTTGCTCTTGTTATCTTAGAAATTTCTCTTAGCTCATCTTGCTTTGATTTGTGGTCAAAGCTAAGGTAGTGCGCCGCCAAAAGCGTATAAGAGAGTCCAAAAAATAACGCCAAAAAAACTAGAAATTTCACACTATTTACCGATAAAATTCTTTATCTCGTCAAATCTTATGACACCTTTGCCGGCATGATCTTTTAAAAAGCTCTCTGCCTTTGCTTCATCTTTAAATGGGATAAACTCATCGCCCATTGGTCCGTAAACGTTTGAGCCGTGAACATAAAACGCATCTTTTGCATCAAGCTTTTCTAGCGTGTAATAATCACTCACATAAGCATCTTTCATTTTGCCATCCGCAAAGTAAAATTGTGCCATATCTTTTACACCATCAAAATAATAATCCTTGCCATCTGCTTTGATGAGTGTCGCCCATGGAGAATTTTTGACAAGCATGCCGCATACCGCACATCTTGCGCCCTTTGGCACGACTATTCTCTCAGGTTTTTTTATTTCTTGTTTAGCTTTTGAGGCTTGGTTGCTAGCGCCTAAATTTGCCGGAGCATCCCATAGGTACAAAGCAGCAGCTTGTAGGTGTTTATCATACTCTGGGGCTTTGCTAGCTTCTTTTGCGTCGCATACTTTTTTGAGATGAGCTTTTAGCTCAGAGATAGCCTTAAAGCTTTTTGGATCAGTTTTGTCGCAGTTTGCTTCATAAAATTCTTTACCATGTGCATAAACACCATCTTCACGCTTAGCTTTTATCATTTTATTATCACCCTCGAAATCCTGTCCAGCGATCTCGTAAGCTTTAGCAAAATTCATTATCTCGCCACCATTTTCTGCTTGAAATTCTTTTGCGTCAGCCTCGGTTGAGAAGGCGTATTTGCTATTTCTAGTCATTGTGCCTTTGACGCTACTACCAACTACGTAAAAGGCTTTATTTACATCGATCAAATTTAAATTTTTAGTATCAACAACCTGCGCATCACTTGGGATCTTACCTTCTGTTAGCTCGTATAAGCAGTGGAGTGATGCTACTTGCTTGCCATTGTAGACGTGATTGGTCTTATAAAATTTAACCAAATTCATTCCACAAACGGCGCAGTACTCCTTGCCCTCGCCATTTCCTACTAGTGTAGCCTTGCTAGGATCCACGCTTTGAAACATCGGTTTCATTTTGACGGTTTGCTCATTTGCCGAGGCACCAAAAATCAAGGTCGCTAACAGTGCTGAACCCAAGATAGAACGTAAAATCATATTATCTCCTTTAGTATTTTTTATTTTTATATTTATAAGCTTTAAATGCCACTAGGCTAGCTTTATCAAGCATCAATGCTTTCCTAAAATTTCTAAATTCTCGCACGCTTCTTTTAAGCCATTTTTGCAGCTTCTAGTAAAAATTTCACGTGCTTTCTCCGCGTCTTCTTTCACACCTTTGCCCTCTGCTAGCATGATAGCGTAATTATTGCAGCCCTTTTCATATCCATATATACACGCTTGCTCATAAAGTTTTGTGGCTTTTGTGAGGTTTTGATCAACGCCTTGGCCATAAACATATAAAAAGCCAAGGTTGTCACACCCTATGCCAGCTTCGTTTGCGCAAGCCATTTCGTAGTTTACTTTGGCTTTTGCATAGTCTTTCTCGACACCTTCACCTTGCGCGTACAAATAGCCAAGATTACTACATCCTATGCCGTCCCCTGCCATGCAAGCCTTTTCGTAAAGCTCTTTTGCCTTTTTAAGATCCTTTGTCACGCCGGTGCCATTTGCATAAAGCAAGCCAAGCTCCGTGCAACCCTCATTATCCTTACAAGCCTTTTCATAAAATTTAACTGCTTTTTCTAGGTCTTTCTCCACACCTTTGCCTTTTTCATAGGCGTAGCCAAGATTACTGCAAGCCATAGAGAAATTTTGATCACAAGCTTTTTCATAAAGCATTGCTGCCTTTGCTTCGTCCTTTTTGACATTGCCATCACCTCTGCTGTAAAGTACAGCTAGGTTATAGCAGCCTGATGCCTTTTTCTCTTTGTCACAAGCATCTTCATAAATTTGTGCTAGCTTGTTGTGATCGTCTTTTGCACTTAAAGCCTCTTTGATATAGCCAGCATTTAATAGTCCCAAACAAGCAAACAATAAAACTAAACCCTTTTTCATCATATCTCCTAAATCTCTTTTATATCCTTACCTCTATAAGCAAAGGCGATTAGCAAAGCCAAGAGCATTAAAAGCAAATAAAGCAAATTTGAAACGCTAAATCCATCACCATTTGCGTATGAGTGAAGTCCGCTTAGATAGAAATTTACACCAAAATAGGTAAAAATAACTGAACCAAAAGAGAGCACGCTAGCTACTAAAAAGGTAAAAATATTTTTTAATCTTGGGATAAATCTTAAATGAAGCGCAATAGCATAAATAATTATCGTAATGTACGACCAGCTCTCTTTGCTATCCCAGCCCCAGTATCTACCCCAGCTCTCGTTTGCCCAGACACCGCCAAGGAAATTTCCAATAGTTAGCAAGCTAAGTCCTATGATGAGGCTTAGCTCATTAGTTGCGGTGAGGTATCTTATCTGCTCGCTAAGCTTTTGCTCGTTTTTTTGATTTTTTATAGCCATTAAAAGAAGCCCAAGAAGCCCAAGCACAAAGCTAAAGCCTAAAAAGCCGTAGCTTGCCGTGATGACACTTACATGCACACTAAGCCAAAATGACTTTAAAACTGGAACTAGATTTGTTATTTGTGGATTTATAAAATTTAGATGAGCTACAAGCAAGCTCACACTTGCAAAAAGTGAAGCAGCTCCAAGAGCAAAGCTTTGATGTTTAAAAAATAAAACTCCAGCTAATACACTTGCAAGCGAGATATACACTAAGCTCTCATAGGCATCACTCCAAGGTGCATGCCCTGAGATATAAGCACGAAGAGCTAAATTTAACAAATGCACCGCAAAGCCAAAATAAAATGCAAGGCTAAGCGCTTTTTCAAATCTAAATTTCTTTCCAGAAAATAGCCTATAAAAGCCAAGAGCGAGCGAAACTAATCCAAGGATCATGTAAAAATATATAAGAAATTTAAAAATTTCCATTTGGTTATAAAGCACTTCAAGCTCCACCTTTGCCTCGCTTGGCGCAAGAGAGCCTAGAATGCTTCTTTGATAGCTTGAAATTTTCTCCAAGCTCTTATCAGCTTCTTTGCACTCACCACTTTTTACGCAAAGGCTTAAATTTTCTATATAAGCGCCCAAAATGCTTTTAAGCTCGTTTGAAATTTCACTTGAGCTAAAGGCTTCATTTACGCCTAGCCACGTGAGCTTATCACCATTTTTAGCTGGGATAAATTTAAGCATCTCGCCCTTTAGCGCAAGATATAAGACATTTAATCTCTCGTCAAATTTTATAACGTCGTTGTCAAATTTATCTCTTTTTGAGGCGGATTTTTCATTTGCAGCTTCTACAAATTTAGCCAGCTTATACTCGCCATTTTCGTTAAAGACATCGTTAAAACTAGCAAATTTTTCATTAACTCCCAAAAGCTCGCCCACACGCTCACTTGTGATCTTTACCATCCTTTTATCCATCCACTCTTTTGGCGAGATAGCAAAAGAGAGCATTAGCTCCTCGCTACTAAGCCCAAATAGCGTAGTTTTGGTTGAAATTTTACTTATCACAGCTCTTGAGTAAGAGCCAGCTGGAGCGATTCTGTTATCAGCTTGAGTTAAAATTTTGGCAAATTTGCTTGCATGAGCGTCTAAATTTTTATTATTTTCATTGGCAAAATTTGGAGTAGCATTTAAAAGCAAAATAGCCAAAAATACGATTTGCGAACCTTTTATAAAATTTAGCAGCCTAAAAAATCGGCTCTTTTTACTAAATAAATTTGCCACAAAGCCAAGACAAAGCAAGAAATATCCGATATAAGTTGGGATTTTGCCAGGATCACGGCTGATCTCAAAAGCGCTTCCAAGCTCATCAGGATCGTATGAAGACTGAAAAATTTTATAGCCATCAATCGTTAGTGGACTATTTAGCGAGATGTCGTACTTGCCGCCAGCGATACTTACTTTGCTTGTATAAGATGATGGACTATTTAGCCCCGCATATCGCTCTAAAATAAACTCGTCAAGCTTTAATGAAAATGGCAAAATTAAAGCCTTTGAGCTAAAGTAAAATTTCACCTCTTGCCCACCAAAACTTAGCACACTAGGCTCCAGCTCATATCCAGCTCCACCTTTTAGCTTAACGCTCTTTTTTTCGCCGTTAAAACTTATCTCTAAACTAAGCGTAGCAGGAGCGTTTTTCTCATCTTTTTTATATCCAAGCAAGTTAATTATAAATTCCTTGCCATCTATAAAATTTTTAAACTCAAAGTCGTTTTTACCAAATAAGCTTAATTTTAATGGATAACTAAAATTTTCTCCAAGCATTTCGACTCTAAGATAAGGCTTGACGCTTTGCATTACATTTGAGCTTTGCAAGGTTCTAAGATGCATAACGCCCTCTTCGCCAAAATACCTTGTAAGCGTAGCCCCGATGAAAATAACGATAAAAGCAAGATGTATCAAAAATGCGCCAAATTTTTTATACATCTTGGTTTTTACGATACTAATGGCTAAACAAATGGTGCAAGCAAACATAACACACTCGTACCAAAGCGCTTCATAAACAAGCACTCTGGCTGTTTGTGTGTCATAAAAATTTTCTAAAAAAGTCGCAAGCCCTGCACCAAAAGCAAGAATAAATAATAATATCAAAGACAAGCGGTAGATATTTAAAATTCTCATCGCTCGCCTCTGCTTTAAATGCTATAAGTTTGTCCCGCATAAAGTATAAACACCCTAAGCAGTAAAACACCGATAACAGCCGCTAATGAACTGATATAAAAGCTAAATTTTAGGCTAGCTACTTTTTTGCCAAATGCAAAATTTAAAACAAAAGGCACAATAAAGCCAACTAGCACAACACCAAGCCAAAAGAAATTTGCCCAAACGCCACTATAAAAAGCAACAGCTGCATTTTGCTGATAACTTGAACCAAGTAAAAGCGATACAAAAAGCATTAAAATGAGTAAAATTTCAGCTCCCAAAACGCTAAATTCTACGCTATGAAGCGAATGAAGGTCGCTTGAATGTGGATCTTCTTTAAATAAAGCTGCTGCGACCAAGCTACTGCCACTTATGCCAGCACTTAGTCCTGAAGCTATAAATAAAGCTGGAAGCACAGCTGTGTTTAAGAGTGGAAATCTAATCAAAACTGAGATCAAAAATCCAGTATAAGCACAAATTATTACAGCAAAAATAAGACAAATACGACTTAAAAATGGATAAAGCGGTATTAAAATTTTCATTATTAGCGCAAAAAGAGTGCTAAAGGATTTTAAACTTTTGGCTAAGAAATTTGAAATCTCATCATTAAATGCATAAAGGCACATCAAAAAGCTAAGCGGTATAAATACACAAAGTCCAGCAACACCGATAGACATAACTGATGTGAAATTATAATTAATTAAAATTTTCCAAAATAAAAGCGGTTTTTCAAGGTCAGCTATCAAGCAAACCATACCAAGCATGATACTAACAAATGCTAAAAGTGAAGCAGCCTTAAAAAATGGGCTAAAACTCTCTTGCTTTTTATAGTGTTTTAAAAGTATAGCAGCGATTAGCGCTCCACCACTCATACCAGCTAGCAAAAGATAAACAGCGATCGGCCAGCCCCATTCTACTCCATGCGAAAATGTTGCAGTAAAATTTAATACACCATCCATCTTACACCCCCATTTTTACTTTAGGAATATATCTAAGGCTTGGTTTTGTGCCAAGCTCTGCTCTTAGCCTTATGCTATCTTTTACGGCTAGTAGCTTACTGATGTGCGAATTTTCATCGTTAAGATCACCAAAGACGATCGCTTCATATCTACAAGCTTCTACGCAAGCTGGTTCTTTTTCATCCTTTAAATTTGTATCTACGCAAAAGTTACAGCTTTGAGCTGAGTGCGTAACCTTATCGATATATCTCACATCATATGGACAGGCTACGATGCAGTATTTACAGGCGATACAATCATCTATATTTGTAGTTTGTATGCCCGTTTTTTCGTCTTTATGACAAGCCTTGGTTGGACAAACAGCTACACAAGGCGCATCGACACACTGCTGACAAGACACTCTTACAAATCTTTTATCGAGTAAATTTTTAGGATTAGTCTTATCTTCTATAAAAAGTCTCATCTGTCCTTTTGGGACTAAATTTACCTTTCTGCAAGCTATCTCGCAGTCCGTACAGCCAACACATTTATTTTGGTCAAATATCATACCAAAGTGTGGTTTTTTTACACTTTCTTCACTCTTAAAAGCAAAACCACTACTTGCCGCACCAGCACCAGCAGCTACAACTACCATGCTTTTTAAAAAGGCTCTTCTATTTTTTTGATTTTGCATTTTTAACTCCATTTTATATCTTAATGAGGCTTTTTAATGCCCTCATTTAGTTCTTTCTCGTGAATTTTCTTTGCAGCCTCGGCTAATTCACCTGGCTTTAAGACCTTAACAAGCTCTATCTCAAAAACGATAGTCTCGCCTCCAGGTATGCCCTCCATGCCGCTATCGCCGTACGCAAGTTCTGGCGGGATAACAAATTTAAACTTATCGCCCTCTTTCATGAGCATTAAGCCCTCTTCAAGACCTGGGATCAAATTTAGCATAGAAAGATGAGCTGGAGCCTCTTTTGTCTCATCAAAGACCTTACCATCGATAAAACTAGCTTTGTAGTTTGCTATGATGATACTTTCTTGTTTTGGAGTTGCTCCCTTTTTGCTTGATTTTAAAATTTCATATTGCAATTTTGATTTTGTTGTTTTTACATTTTTATTTTTTGCATTTTTATCCATAAAAGCCTTGCCTTGCTTTAAATTCTCTTTAAGTATGGCGGCTTCTTTTTCTTTTACTATCTTGTCTAAATTTTCAGCTCTTTTGTTTAGTAGCTTTGCTATCTCATCATCGCTTAGTTTTAGC
This sequence comes from Campylobacter concisus, assembly GCF_003048535.1. Lineage (NCBI taxonomy): Bacteria > Pseudomonadati > Campylobacterota > Epsilonproteobacteria > Campylobacterales > Campylobacteraceae > Campylobacter > Campylobacter concisus. Next base: position 60,954 of record NZ_PIRQ01000006.1, read on the forward strand.
TCTCCTTTTAATGCATCACTAAAACCTTTGATAACAGCCTCAGCATCGTAGCTAATGCCTATTTGTTTTTGTTCAAGTAATCCTTTTAAAACATATCCACCACTTGTTGCTCCCATAGCATAAGACTCATTTGAATCTACATTTGCAAGCAAACCAGAAGCACTTAAGCTAAGAAGTAGCGTAAATTTTAAAACCTTATTTTTCATATCAAACCCTTAAGATTAAAGGGGCTAAAACTAGCCCCTAAATGCTATAAATTTTTATTCAAAATTCTTTGAGCTTCTTTTATATACTCTTTTGATGCATCGAGTTTTTGTTTAGTAAATTTAAATCCGTGCATACCCCACGAACCATCTTTTTCAACCATATCGATGATCTCTTGAGCATTTTGGATAAGCTCATAAACTCTTACTTTATCACTTGCATCAAGTTTTTTAGTCTCAAGTAGTGAGTAAAGTCCTTCAATACCAATCTTAACTTCAGAGAATTCATTCTTAACTGGAGTTTGCCATCCCATGACTTCATCATAAACTTGTTTTTGGTTTTTGAAGTGAAGTGTTGGTTTTAGCTCAGATAGTACTGGGCTGTGGCAGCCTTTGGTATCTTTCATATCTTTATCAGCCCAAGATGTTCTAGCGCACGCCCACATCAAGTCAACGTAGTTATGGCCATTTTTATCTCTCTCAAAGTGCCAATCTTTAGCATCTCTTGGACCTTTAGCAGCATCGCCTGGTACTAGAGATTTCTCTTTTGGATCAACCATGATCTTCCAGATGTGAGATCTTCTTTGAGTATCAAAGCCAGCGTTGTCTTGGAACTGAACAGCGTAGAAATTCTCACAACTCATCATAAATGGCATGTGGCAAGATGCACAAGTGTTATCTTTGTGAGTATCTGCTTTAGATGCGATATATGCTTGAGTCTCGTGGCAATCTTTACACTCTTTTCTAATTTTTGGCTTAGTATAGAATGAGCTTAGATAACCTTGTTCTGAGTTATAGTTCATACCAGTTACGCTCTTATCGCCGACAACTGGACCTGTATTGTCGTGTGGATCGTGGCAAGTAACACATCTCATACCTTTGTCGTAGTGAGCTGTAAAGTATGATTGTGAACCTTCAGAACCACATCCTGGTCCCATTGATTTAAATTTAGAACTTAAAGAAAGATCAAGCTTACCGTTATTAAGCGGATTAGCACGAGCTAGATCTGGGCTAAAGTTAAATCTTTGGTGGCAGCGTTCGCAGTTTGATGTTCTAAAATTTGTAGCCCCATCAAGGTGACCGCCAGCTCCGTGGCACTCCTCACAGCTTACGCCTTTTGAGATAGTGTGTTTTTGAAGCTCTTTAGCATTACCAAGTGCTGCGTAAAATTCTGCTTTTGATTTGAAATCGAATTTAACTGGGTGACAAACTTCACAATATGATGAGTTTGCTTGGAAAAACATTGATTTTTTATGTTTTGCGGCGTATGAAGCTAGACCTCTAACATATCCGCCATTGTCGCCGTACTCTTCAAGAGTGCCAGGAAATTCTGGGACAAGCTCTTTGATTTTCTTAACAGTTGCGTCGTCTAAATTTAACGCCCATGTTCTTTGCCATTGGTTACCACCAGCTACGATCTGACCTGTACCATCTCTTAGCAAACCGCCCTCAACGTAGTAAGTACCACGAAGTAGCCACGCATCAACGTAGCCCATTTTGGTTCTTAAGTGACCAACAGTTGCATAGATAACATCTGGAGTGATACCTTTTGGAAGGATAGAAGCGGTATCTTTGTCAAATACTGGCTCAGTTAGGTTGTTATTAACCTCTGGGTGCTCGCCAGGGAAGCGCATAGTAGTTGCGTGGCGAGATCTGCTCCACACTTCATACTGAGCTGGGTGACACTCACCGCACTTTTCTGGTCCTACAAATTTGTTAGGAAATTGAAGTGATGAAGTGGCTGGAATTCTATACATCATAGAGCTATAGCCCTTACCGCCATCTCTTTTACTAAGCTTTGACATATCAAAGCCATGTCCCTCGGCAAGCCACTCTAAGCCACGGTCGTGAACGACCATTTTACCGACGGTTTTACCACCATATTTTGTAAAAATAGGGTGGTTTTTAAATAACCAGTTATACATCTCTTGCTCTTCTACAACGTAGTCTTGCAAGGAGATAACACCTCTACTTTGCAGTGTGCCTTTAGGATTTGCGATAACATCACGTGCTTTATCGGACATCTGCATATTATGCTCTTCGCAACAGGCTTGTGAAGCGAAGATGCTAACACCCATGAGCAAACCAGCTAAGGCTTTTTGTAGATTTCTCATGTGCCCTCCTTTAAATTTTTATCCTAAAATCAAAATGATTTCATACTGATAATACTAACACCAAAAAAGGGTAGAAAAGGGGGAATTTTAATAAATTATAAATTTTCGAAACTAATTGTAAATGTAATACTATTTTCATCTACATTTCTAGCAAAGATTAGGGCGTTATTTTTGCTAGCGATTAGCCGACTCATATATAGACCAAGCCCGCTGCCAGACTCTTTTGTGCTAAAGTGTGGCTCAAAGATAACCTTTAAAAACGAAGCTTTTATCGCTCCCGCATTATTTTGCACGCATAAATTTTTACGATTATCTTTTATAAAAGTATAAATTTTTATTACTCTTGGCTTTACATAGCTTTGTTTAAATGCATCTTTTGCGTTATTTATAATATTTATTAAAATTTGGATTATTTCATTAAAATTTGCAAAAATCGTAAAATTTTCTCTTATATCGATCTCTATTTCGATTTGATATTTCTTAAGTGAGGCGTTTAGAATTTTTATAGTCTGATTTATCACTTCCTCTACGCTAAACTCCCTTTTTAAAGTATTTGGCTTAAAAAAGTTTTTAAAATCATCAACCGTTTCAGACATGAAATTTATCTGCTTGCTAGTCTCTTCTATAAACTCATAAATTTTTGCTTCATCAAGCTTTTTTCGCTCCTGATAGAGTTCTAAATTTATTAAAGCTGAGCTGATTTGAGCTAAAGGCTGCTTCCACTGATGTGAGATATTGCCTATCATCTCGCCCATTGAGGCTAGTCGGCTTTGATGTATCATTAGCTGCTCGGTCTGTCTTTTGCTCTCTTCTCCGCGCCTATGCATCTTATAAACAAGTAGTAAAAATAGCCCAAATATAAAGGCTATCGCGCTCATTATGATGACAACCTCTTTTAAATGATAAGCAAAAATGGCACGTAACGGGATTTTAAAAGATAGCATTGCCATCATCTCACTTGCTTCAGAAATTTTTCCATTTAAAATTTCATAACGATCCAACATCTGTTTTGGAGCACTTTCGCTATTGTGACAGGCTAAGCAAGATGTATTTTGACTTTTTATAGGAAGTCCTACAAAAAATTGTGAGCCGTTTTCATCTTTTATAATCTTTGAAAACTCACTAAATTTATTCTCTTTAAAGCCTCTTAACACCTGCGCTTCAAATTCATTTGGTTCATGAGCTTTATTTAAAGGCGCCATGGCGACTAGTTTGTAGTCAAAGTCAAGATTGTATTTTTTCTTTTGGATATTATAAATTTCACGGCTTATATATGAAGATGAAAGCAATCTCTCATCAAAAAAATCCTCTTTTATAATGCCATCACGCTTTAGCTGCTCTATTAGCGGACGCTGAACGCCTGCAATGTACTCTCTTACAGAATTTATACTCTCAAGCACATAATACGCCTCTTTTTTGGCATCTTTCATTGCAAGATTATTATAAAAATTTAAAACAAGTGCGGATATTAAGAGATAAACAAAGATAAAAACACCAACGATTAGCTGAAATTTATATTTCACAAAGATAACCTACACCGTATAAATTTTTAATCACATCTTTGCCAAGCTTCCTTCTAAGCTCTTTTACGATCGTCTTTATCGCCTCTTTGCTTGGCTGTTCATACTCCCAAATATAATCAAAAATTTGTTCATAAGTTATAGTTTGATTTTTATTATTTAAAAAATACTCTAAAAGCCTGCTTTCGCTCTTACTTAGATGAGAAATTTCACCATTTATATAAAGTACTTTTTTACCAAAATCGTATTCTAATTCATCATTTAGTCTAAGAGTCGGCTTGCGTCCAACAAGCTCTAAAGCAACGTCTTCTAGGGCTTTTATAAATGACTTTTTATCATATGGCTTTGCAAGATACCTTGTAATCTTTAGCTCAACTGCTCTCCACAAATACTCTTGCTCGATGTGGCTTGATAAGATCACGATAGGAATTTTTTGATTTATAGTTCTTACTTTTTTAGCGATCTCTAGGCCATCGATATTTGGCACGCTTATATCAAGTACCAAAACATCATAAGCATCGCTCATCGCTAGCTCAAGTGCATCATAGCCATCTGTTACGCCATTTACCTCGGCAAAAAATAGCTCCAAAGAAGCACAAATATTTTTTAAAATCGCCTCTTCATCTTCAAGGCAAAGGACCTTTTTATTTGATAAAACGTCTAAAATATCATATTCTTGCATAGCTTCATCTCGCTTTTTGAGCAGATATTATCACTTGGTAGCTTAAAAAATAAGATTATCTAAAAAATAATTCATACCAATATAAAAGACAGATTACTTTTAAAAATTAAACTATAAATTTTTGTTGAAGTGATTTGAAGTCTTGATTAAAATTTTTCTATGAGTACTATTTTTGGATTTTTCTAAAAATTTTAGCTATCGATCAATTTTAAAAAGAAAGATAGCTATATTTATAGTATAAATTTTAGTTGCCTCTGCTTCCAGGTTTGATCGCTTTGCTTCCATTTTTACAAAGTGGGCAATGCTCAGGCTCATAAATTTCAAACTCAAAATTTCCTAAAGCAAAAAATGGCTTATCGCTTGGTAGTTTAGCATTTGGCTTAGCCTCATTGTCTAAATTTACAACCTTACAAAAGCCACGGTTTGCAAGTGCTGCAAAGCCAACTACCTCACCACCAAGGCTCTCTATCACGTGCGCTGCTTCAAGTGCTGAACCACCAGTCGTGATAATATCTTCACAAACGATAAATTTCTCACCTTTTTTTACCTCAAAACCACGTCTAAGACTCATCACCCTATCAACGCGCTCTGTAAATATAAAACGCTTCTTTGCTGCGCGAGCTAGCTCATAGCCAGCTAAAATTCCTCCAAGTGCAGGTGAGCAAACGCTATCAAATTTAATGCCAAATTTCTCTATCACACGGGCAAGCTCATCAGCTAGCTTTCCAGCCAAAGCTGGATCTTCAAGCACCTTTGCACTTTGGAGGTAAAACTGTGAGTGATTGCCACTGCTTAGTAAAAAATGTCCCTCTAAATATGCCCCAGCCTCTTTATAAATTTTCTCTAAATCCATCGTTTTTTCCTTTTAAAATTTACTCAAAATCTTAACACAAGCCCACTTAAGCCACTCTTTTTAAAATTTAATAAGCCACACATTTGTATAATCTCTCAACACTCACAAAAAGGACGCTCATGCTTATATTTAACCCTGTTGTTTTTAGCATTTTGGTAATGACGATACTTTGTCTATTGCGTTTTAACATTTTGCTTTCTATCCTTATCTCTGCTCTTGTTGCGGGAGTAATGTATAAGCATGGATTTAGTGGATTTGAAAGTGGCATTGCAGGTGGGATAGATAGCCTCTTTACAGCCCTAAAAGAGACTACACAAAGCCTGATAAGCGGTATGCAAGGCAATCTTGAAACATCGCTTAGTTATATTTTGCTTGGTGCTTTAGCAGCCGCCATCGCAAATACAAATTTAACTGCTATTTTGATAAATGCTTTGAGCAAATTCCTTAGCTCAAATAAAGTGATTTTTATACTAACTATCGCATTTATAGCATGCTTATCTCAAAATTTAATTCCAGTTCACATAGCTTTTATACCTATTTTGATTCCACCACTTCTTGCTATTATGAACAAAATGGGAATAGATAGACGAGCCGTAGCTTGTGCTTTGACATTTGGTCTTCAAGCACCTTATGTAAGCCTTAGCGTTGGCTTTGGTCTACTTTTTCACAATATCTTAAAAAAAGAGCTAGCAAATAACGGCATAACCACATCTATTTCTGATATATCTTCTGTTATGTGGATAGGCGGCGCTTCGATGCTTATTGGACTTATCCTTGCCATACTTTTTTATGGTAAAAAAAGAGCTTATAAAACTTCAAAATTTGAAAAAGAAGAGCTTGATGAGATCGAGCGCTCAAAAAGCCTTGAGATGACTAAAAAAGAGTGGGCGGTTTTAGCTGGTGCAGTTGTGGCTTTTGGTGTGCAAATTTATACTGAGCTGCTACCTCTTGGCGCACTACTTGGACTTTTGGTAATGGTAGTTTTTGGCGGTATCGAATACAAAAAAGTAGATAAGATCATGGATAACGGCCTTGCTATGATGGGATTTATCGCTTTTATCATGCTAGTTGCTGCAGGTTATGGCACTATCTTAAGAGAGAGCGGCGGTATCGATGAGCTTGTAAAATATGCTAGCTTAGTATCTGGCGGCAAGATAGGCGGAGCATTTTTGATGCTTCTTATTGGTCTACTTGTAACAATGGGCATAGGCACTAGCTTTGGTACGATCCCTATCTTAGCTTCTATCTATGTGCCACTATGCGTTAGTCTTGGTTTTGGCGTACCAGCCATCATCTTGTTAGTTGGTATAGCTGCAGCTCTAGGAGATGCTGGAAGCCCAGCAAGCGATAGCACACTTGGGCCGACAAGCGGTCTAAATGCTGATGGTGAACACAACCACATATATGATACTTGTGTACCTACATTTGTATTTTTCAATATCCCACTCATCATCGGTGGCATCGTTGGAGCTATGATACTTGGATAAAATTTGGCGTTAATTACGCCAAATTTCTTTTTATTTCTTCTACTTTTTATCAATATAAATTTTGGAACATCTTTTGCTTTTGAAAAATATAAAAATTTAAAATGCAAAAAGGATAAGTCAATGATGAGATCACTTTGGTCTGGTGTTTCAGGCCTGCAAGCCCACCAGATAGCCATGGACGTAGAAGGCAACAATATCGCAAACGTTAATACCTATGGTTATAAATACAATCGTGCAAATTTTGCTGATATACTAAGCCAAACTCCAAGAGTCGCTACTGCTCCACAAGGTCAGCTAGGCGGTCAAAATGCTATGCAAATAGGTCTAGGAACGACTATAAACTCAACTACGAGAATTTTCTCACAAGGCACACTAACATCTACTGATAAGCAAACAGACCTTGCACTTCAAGGAAATGGTTTCTTTGTCGTATCTCCAGATGGTGGAACAACAAGATACTATACAAGAAATGGTGACTTTGTCCGTGATAAAGCTGGCAACTTCGTAAACAACAGCGGCTATATCGTTCAAGGCTGGACAAGAGATGAAGAGACTGGTACTATCGACTCAACTGGACCGATAAAAAATATCGTGATAAAAGAGGGTCTTACCACTCCAGCAAGAGCGACAACAGAAGTAAAGATAAAAGGCAACCTTGACTCAGGCAATACCATAGGACAAAGAAGCACTCCTATTTATTCACTAGACTCTGTTGCTGGCGGACGTGACTATAACAATGACGGAATTTTAAATGCAAACGAAGTCCATAACGAGAATGATGTAAATAATGATCAGTTTTATACGAACTCAAGAAAAGAGCAAAGCTTAACAGAGCGTGGTGTAGATCTTGGTGTTACATTTGATGAGCTTGGAAATGGTCTTGCTTTAAGAGATGGACAAGGCATCTGGGTGAGCTATGCAAATGCTAAAACTGAAAAATTTACAGTAGGAAGTGGATTGCCACAAAGTATCGGACAGATAAACCCAGCAGCAACACTTGATATTACGATCAATGGTACAAACATCAAATCTCAAGCTAACACAATAACAAGCATAAGTGATGTTGCAGCTGCTATTAACGCCCAGTATAATAAAACTGGCGTTAGAGCTGAAATTTCAGAAGGTAATAAACTAACACTTATAAACAGAAATAACTCAGGCACTACTGAAGAGACAAAAAATATCCATCTAAAAGTAAATGGCGGAAATACTGTTACTGGTTTAGCTGATAAAGATATCATTACAGCTTATCAATATGTCTATACAAGCTCACAAACAACAGCTGTTCACCCAAATAACGATAAAATCGCAAGACAAGTAACAACAACAGAAGATCTTCGCGCTGCTATGCAAGAAGATGCTAGAAACCACGTTGACTATAATGGCGACGGCCAAATAAACGCGAACTCAGATGCACTTGATGCGGCAAAACTAGCAACCGCAGCACATAGAATAGCACCTGGAACTGGTGGAGCAGCCATAACTAACACTGCATATCGAACAGCTTATAATACAGCATATGCCGCTGCAGCTGGTACTCCAGATGCAAAACACGCAGCTGGTATCGCAGCACTTCAAGCACTTGCAGGTGATGACACAAACGATGGCGTAAAGATCACTGTAAATAAACTAGGTCAATTTCAACTAGAAAACCCATCAAATGAAGTAGCAGATCATGCACTTTATATGACAACAACTGGTCTTACAAAGCCAGCTCAAGGTACAAATAATTCAGCTATAAATGAAAATGTTAGGCTCACAACTATTATGAAAGCACTTGATGGCGCATTAAGCCCAGGCCAAGCTCTAAGAGCAAGTGGAAAGATGATGATGTCAAGCCACGGCTCAACGGCAGAAATTTTTGACTCACTTGGCTCAAAACACACAGTTAGTATCAAATGGACAAAGACAGGCACCACAACAGATGGTGGAACTGAGTGGAGCATGGTTATACAAGTACCAGAGCCAGCTAAGATAAACTACACAGGTGAAGGTCCAGATAACGTTATAACTGGAACAGCTAGATTTAACGCAAATGGCTCACTTGCAAGTTTTCATCCAGCAACGATAACATTTTCAGCTAACAACGGCTCACAAAGTGGCCAAAATATTAGTTTAAATTTTGGTCTTGGAACTGACTTTAACGGCTTAACAAGCTTTGATAAAGACTCATCAACTGAATCAATCTCGCAAGATGGCTACACAGGCGGCACATTAAACGGCATAAAAATAGATGAGACCGGAACGATAATAGGCTCATTTTCAAATGGTCAAAGCTTTGGCCTAGCTAAAGTAGCACTTGCTACCTTTACAAATAACGAGGGTCTTCAAAGCGAGGGTGGAAACGTATTTTCACAAACCGCAAACTCAGGTGAAGCAGTCATCGGTGCAGCTGGTACAGGCGATAAGGGAACGATCGCAGCTTCAAAACTTGAAGCTAGTAACGTCGATCTAAGTCGTGCGCTAACAGATCTTATCGTTATTCAAAGAGGTTTCCAAGCAAACTCAAAAACGATCACAACAAGTGATGAGATGCTAAATACACTTCTTCAATTAAAACAATAATAACTAAGACTTTTACAAAAGGGAGCGTTTGTCTCCCTTTGAAATTTATGCTTTAAATTTACAAATAAAATCAGCCTTTTTTTTGTAAAATGTTAAAAAATTTTACAAAAGAGAAAAAATGCAAGTAACACTACTAAATCACACTCCACTAAATATCTGCTCTCACGCGATCCGCACATGCTGGCAAAGCTTTGAAAAAGGCGACAATGGCGGCGAAAAAGATGTTGAGCTAATAGATAGAGTAGGAAATAAATTTAAACACGCCTCGACCTTAGAGCACCTATACTACAACTTCTACATCCAAGGCATCTCTCGTGCGCTACTTCAAGAGCTAGCTCGTCACCGCTTGGCAAGTCTAAGCGTCAAATCAACTCGCTACACACTAAAAGAGCTAAAAAAAGAGGAGAAATTTGAAGTAGGACAGTTTGAGCGTGCGGCTAAATTTATCGTGCTAACAAATGACGAAATGGTCGATAACGCAAGCATAAAAGCACTTGAAAATTTGCGTGAAATTTTAGCCTCAACTACAAAAAGCCTTGACATCGTCAAATACTGCCTGCCAGAGTGCTATAAAACCGAGCTTACATGGAGTATAAACGCTAGAAGCTTACAAAATTTCATCTCTTTAAGAAGCTCAAAATCAGCCCTTTGGGAGATAAGAAATTTAGCAAATGCTATCTACTCTGCCTTACCTGATGAGCATAAATTTATATTTGAGAGATGTTTGCCAGATGATGAGTCAAACTAACACTTATGTTAGTGCGGTTTGTGGTTTAGAAGTGATGAAATAGGCAAATTTACTTTTGTAAAACGTAAATAAGTTCGTCTACGTGGATATTTCTAGCTTTTAAATTTCTGCTACCACGGTAGGCGTTGTATTTTTTACGAAGCAGATGAACCTTGCCCATTTTGTTTAAATTTTTATCAAACTCATCTTGGTTGATAAAGCCCTCTGAGTTAAACGAAATGAGTACAAATTTTGCTTTTAAATTTGCTATCAACTCGAAAAATGCCTCACTTGCTGATGATTTTTTATTAAAAACTGATCTGTTCCAGTCCTTTGCGATGCCTGAAACTTTTGAAATTTTACTTGGCTCTTCATAACTTGCGATGAGATTTAGCATGAAATAGTTTGAACCGTATGGGTGCTGATTATAAGGCGGATCAAGATAGACTAGATCAAGACCATCAAGCTCTTTTGCGAGCAAATTTGCGTCCTTTTGATAGACCTCAAAAGGCACGTTAAAATTTGAAAAAATTGGCTTAGTCAAATTTATATCAGAAGTGATCCTTGAGATGGCATTTTGCCCCCTGCCGCCAAACTGACCGATGCCCTCTTTATTTTTATGAAAACCTTTAAAAATTCCACTTGTATTTGCATGTACGCTTGCATTATAAAGAAGTGGAGCTATGAAGAAATTTTTCATTTCAGCTGGCACTAACTCATCTATGAGCCTTCTTGCTGTATCAATAAAAATGGCATTTTTTCTAGTATAAAAAACCCTCTCACCCTCGGTAATATTTTTATCATCTTGTGGGGCGTAAAGCCTTGTTATAAAGCCTTCAGAAAGGTTATTTTCTATCTCTTTTTCAAGCTTTTTTTGCCAGAAATTTATCTCATTTTTTAGCTCATTTGTGGCGTTTTGTAGGTAGCATGAGTTTGTGATGAAGCTGTAAAGCTCCAAGTCGTTTGCCACTAGAAATTCGCTATTTTGCTTTAAAAACCTAGCCACCACGCCACTTCCACTAAAGAGGTCGCAGCAGCTAAGTTTCTCTTTTTTAAGCTCGTCTTTTGCGTATTTTACACCTAGATCTATAAAGCCTAAAAGAGAGCGTTTGTTACCAAGATAGGTTAAAATTTGCTCTTTTAAATAGGCTTGATTTTCTTGTTTTGTTGGCTTCAAATCAGTGCTTTTTTAGTCCCATAGCATCAACGTCAAGCTTGATCTCATCGTTGTTTATGATGACTAGACCAAGATCAAGAATTTTCTTTGCTATTGCGTGTGCTTCATCAAGTGAGTGCATCTTATAAGTACCGCATTGAAATTTATTTAGCTCTGGAATTTTATCTTGATCTTTGACCTCTAAGATATCTTTCATAGAGGCTAACCATGCTTTCTTTACAGCTTCTTCGCTAGGTGTACCGATCACACTCATATAAAAGCCAGTCCTACAGCCCATCGGTGAGATGTCTATGATCTCTACTCCATTGCCGTTTAGATGGTTTCTCATAAAGCCAGCAAAGAGGTGCTCTAATGTATGAGTACCTTTCTCTGGTAAAATTTCTTCATTTGGCTTGCAAAATCTCAAGTCAAAAACACTGATATCATCGCCCTTTGGCGTTTTCATACTTTTTGCTAGTCTTACTCCTGGGGCTTGCATTTTTACGTGATCTACACAAAAACTATCGAGTAGTGGCATATCTTCTCCTTTAAATTTTTGGTAATTCTAGCGTAAAAAATGTTTAAAATTTAAAGGCTCATGCAAAATTTCACATAAGCCTTGTAATATTTGAATGTTTGTGAGTATTAAAATAATAAAAATTTTACTTAATATTATAAATTTCTCATATATTCTGTACTATAAATACCTTGAATACGTCTTTCCATGTCACTATACCAACTTTTTGGAAGAGTAGTGAGAGAGTTAAATTTCTCTAGTAAATTTAAATTTTCATTTGGTGTGAAAAAGAGCCTATTTATCTCCAAAATGCTCATGCCAACTTCATCCTTTTTGATGATCTCTATGGTGTCACCTGCCTTGCACGATCCTGGTGTTATTACGCGGTAGTACCAGCCAGTAAGGCCAGTTTCAAAGATGTGGGTAGCCATATTTTCATTGCCCCATCTTTTTGAGAGCTTAAAGCAAGGCTTTCTTGGCTGTGATACTTGAAGGATTAGTGAACCGATTTTATGTATATCACCTACACAGACACTACTCTCATCAAGACCGTCAATGCATAAATTCTCACCCATAGCTCCATAAGCCATATTTTTTAATCCTAAAAAACTCTCCCAATCGGCGTAATTTGCAAATGAATTTGCAAAAACTGCCTTTTCAGGGCCGCCATGGTGCTTTGTATCAGCGACACTATCACCCTCAAAGCCAAGCTCATTTGCAAAAATTTCACCATTTTGAGCTACTTTAAAAATAGCTGAGCTCCAAGGTAAATTTAGCTTATCAGTCGCACTTTGCGAGCCGTAGTTTTTTACCTTGCCGATTAATAATGCTTTTACTATTGCCATTTTTTTCCTATCAAAATTTAGCTTACTCTTAAATTATTTGCGTGAGTTAGCGCGATTGCGATCGCATCAGTTATATCAAGTGGTTTTATCTCTTTGTTTATACCTAAAATTTTCTTCACCATAAACGCCACTTGCTCTTTGTCAGCTTTGGCCTTGCCAGTGACAGTTTTTTTTACTTGAAGTGGTGTATACTCGGCAAAATCGCCATGAAGCTGTAAAATTTTAAGGCTAAGTGCACCACGAAACTGAGCGAGTTTTAAAACTGTCTTTGGGTTGTAAGCAAAAAATATATCTTCGATCGCAACCTCATCGAATTTATGATTTTTAAAGATGAGATCAAGCCCCTCACAAAGCTCGGTAATCTGATACTGAAGTGTATTTGGTTTTATTTTTATGAGTCCTGCTTCAAGAAGTGTAGTTTTAAATTTATTTTTTTCAAGTATCGCATAACCGCAATTCTTCGTTCCTGGATCGATTCCTAAAATTTTCATAACTATCTTTTCAATACTTTTTCACGACTTTTTCACGATGTGAAAAAGTTTGTCAGAGTTTAACAAAGGTTTTATTAAATTTAAGATAGTATCACTATAAAAATTCTCGAAATTTAAGGCATAAAAATTTGATAGCAGACGAAATTTTAGAAAATCTTTCAACACAAATTTCACCTGAAGAATACCAAAGTTATATCAAGCAATTAAAATTTAACGAAAAGGCTTCAGACGATCATATTATAGTATTCACTGCACCAAATGAGTTAATGGCTAAATTTATAAATACAAGATATGCTGATAAGATCGCTCATCTATATGAAGTTAGAACAGGGATAAAGCCAAATATTGAAATTTCATCTACTAAAAGTAGCAAGGTATCGAAGCAAAATCAAATAAATGTTAAGCAAATAAAAACACAAAGTAGCATTTTAAATCCAAGCTACACATTTGAAAATTTTGTCTGTGGAGCGTCAAATCAATACGCATTTTTAAGCGCAAAAGCAGCCGCTGAAAAACCTGGCGTACTTTATAATCCACTTTTTATCTATGGCACGACAGGGCTTGGCAAGACTCACTTACTCCAGTCAGTCGGAAATCACTGCCTAAATAAAGGAAAAACCGTTATTTGCGTAACTAGCGAACAATTTATGATAGATTTTACCAGTCATATAAATAACCACTCAATGCCAAAATTTCGTGAAAAATATAGAAACTGCGATGTTTTACTAATAGACGATGTACAGTTTCTTGGTAAAACTGATAAAATCCAAGAGGAATTTTTCAACACATATAATGAACTTTTAGCAAAAAATGGTCAAATAGTTATGACTTCAGATCGACCTCCAAAGACACTAAAAGGCTTTGAAGATAGGATGATTTCAAGATTTGATAAGGCTTTTATGGCTGATATTACGCCACCTGAACTTGATACAAAAATAGCCATCATCATCAAAAAATGCGAATTTGATAAAATCGATCTAAATAAAGAGGTCATAAACTACATAGCTACAAACATGGGAGATAATATCCGTGAGATCGAGGGAGCTATCATAAATTTAAACGTATTTAAAACTCTTATGAAAGAAGAGATCACACTTGATCTTGCAAAAAGTATATTAAAAGATCTGATCAAAGAAAAACGTGAAAATATAAATTTCGATACTATCGTTGAAATAGTTAGTAAAGAACTAAATATCAAACAAAGTGATATAAAAAGCAAATCAAGAGTTACAAATATCGTAGAAGCAAGACGAATCATCATATATCTTGCAAAGATGCTTACAACAAACTCAATGCCACAAATTGCAAACTATTTTGGCATGAAAGATCACAGTGCCGTTAGTCATAATATTAAAAAGATAAATGAGCTAATACAAACTAATGAAATTTTTAGTCTAAAAGTTACTGAATTAAAAAACAAAATTTTGACAAAAGGATAAAATACAATATGAAATTTGTGAATAAATGTGAAAAAGAAAATATAATTTTTCACATTTCAAATAGCTGTATTTCGGTGTTTAAAAGCACTTTTCACTTTTTAACATCACCTACTAAAACAAAAAAATTAAATTTAAAAATAGAAGGAAGTTTTTAATGAAAGTTTTAATAAACAAAAATATGCTTGAAAGCATAGTAACAAATACAAACCCATATCTTGAAAAAAGAGATCTTAGTGCTATAACTTCTCACATTTATATCTCAGCAAAAGATGGAGTTTTAAATATAAAAGCAACTGATCATGAGATAGGACTAGCATATAAGCTAAGTAATGTAAAAATCGTTGATCAAGGCTATGCAACTGCAAATGGTAAAAAACTATTAGACATTATAAAAAGTCTAAAAGACGAAGAAGTGATGTTAGAAACTGTAAATAACTATCTTTATATAAAACAAAAAAACTCAAAATATAAACTTCCAATGTATAAATTTGAAGATTTTCCAGAATTTCCAACGATTGAGGGTAAATCAAAATTTGATGTTGACGCTGTTATGTTAGGAAGAAGTTTAAAGAAAATTTTACCAAGTATTGATAGTAATAACCCAAAATTTGAACTAAATGGTGCTTTCCTTGATATTAAACAAGACTTTATAAATATCGTTGGTACTGATACAAGAAGACTTAGTGTATTTAAATTTCAAACACCAACTGAAAAAGAATTTTCACTTATAATCCCTAAAAAAGCTATCAATGAAATACAAAAACTATTTTTTGACAAGATAGAAATTTACTATGATGAGAATATTTTAATCGCGCAAAGCCAAAATTTTGAGTTTTTCACAAAACTTATAAATGGTAAATTTCCAGACTATGAGCGTGTCATACCAAAAGAGGTAAGAAAAAGACTTCAATTAAGTAGAGATAAGATGATAGAGGGTATAAAAACTATCTCAATGCTAAGTGATACAATGAAAATAACTTTTTCAAAAGACAATATAACATTTGAAAGTGTTATAGAAGATAACTCTGAAGCAAAAACTATGATTGATTATCAAACTGGCTTAGAAGATGAATTCTTTATAGGCATAAAAAATAGATATCTACTTGACTTTTTAAGTAGCATCGAGGATGAAAATTTTGAGCTTGGATTTAATGAAAGCTCACTAGCATTTGTTGTAAATTCAAAAGAATTAACAACAGTAATAATGCCGATAAATTTATAAGATAAGGCAAGATTATGGAAAATAATTACGGCGCAGAAAATATCAAAGTACTAAAAGGGCTTGAGGCGGTTAGGAAGCGCCCAGGCATGTATATAGGTGATACTAACATAAGTGGTCTTCACCATATGATCTATGAAGTCGTTGATAACTCTATTGACGAAGCGATGGCAGGATACTGTGATACGATAGATGTTGAGCTTACACGTGAGGGCTCAGCGATCATTAGCGATAATGGCCGTGGTATCCCAGTAGATATGCACCCAACTGAGAAAATTTCAGCTGCGACTGTTGTTTTAACTGTTCTTCACGCTGGTGGTAAATTTGACAAGGATACTTATAAAGTCTCAGGCGGTCTTCACGGCGTTGGTGTATCTGTCGTAAATGCACTTTCTAAAAAGCTAGTCGTAAATATCAAACGTGATGGAAAACTTCACAGACAAGAATTTGCAAAAGGTATTCCTCAAAGCGATCTTGAAGTTATAAAAACTACAAACCGCACAGGTACGCAAGTTGAGTTTTGGCCAGATGATAGCATATTTGAAGTGACTGAATTTGACGATGAAATTTTAGTAAAAAGATTTCGCGAGCTAGCCTATCTAAACCCAAAGATAACTATAAATTTTAAAGATCAAAGAAATGGCAGAAGCGAGAGCTTTCATTTTGAGGGCGGACTTGAGAGCTTTGTAACTGATATGAACAAGGCAAATCCTGTTAGCAAAGCTGTCTCATTTAGCGGCGGCGAAGATGACGTTATGGTTGATTTTGCGCTGCTTTACAACGACACTTATAGTGAAAATTTACTAAGTTTTGTAAATAACATCAAAACTCCAGACGGCGGTACTCACGAGGCTGGCTTTAGAGCGGGTCTTACAAGAGTTATCACAAACTACGTTCAAGCAAACGCTGCTGCACGTGAAAAAGATACAAAAATAACTGGCGAAGATATCCGCGAGGGATTAATTGCAGTTGTTAGTGTAAAAGTGCCAGAGCCTCAGTTTGAGGGACAAACAAAGGGAAAACTAGGCTCAAGCTACGTAAAACCTATCGTTCAAAAGATGGTTTTTGACGTGCTTACAAAGTATTTTGAAGAAAACCCTATCGAAGCAAGAGCGATAATGGAAAAAGCTCTAATGGCAGCTCGTGGTCGCGAGGCTGCTAAAAAAGCTAGGGATCTAACTCGCAAAAAAGAGAGCATGAGCGTAGGCACACTCCCTGGTAAACTAGCTGATTGTCAGAGTAAAGACCCAGTCATTAGCGAGCTATACCTAGTGGAGGGCGACTCTGCAGGCGGTTCTGCAAAGCAGGGACGTGATAGGGTTTTTCAAGCGATATTGCCGCTTAAGGGTAAAATTCTAAACGTTGAAAAGGCAAGACTAGATAAAATTTTAAAATCTGACGAGATAAAAAATATGATAACAGCGCTAGGTTGCGGTATTGGAGATGAATTTGACGCTGAGAAGCTTAGATATCATAAGATCATCATCATGACCGATGCTGACGTCGATGGTAGCCACATCCAGACGCTTCTTTTAACATTTTTCTTTAGATTTTTAAATAAAGTTGTAGAAAATGGCCACATTTACCTAGCTCAGCCGCCACTTTACCGCTATAAAAAAGGTAAAAAAGAGATTTATTTAAAAGATGAGAAGGCATTAAACGAATTTCTTATCGAAACTGGCATCGAAGGCGTTGATATAGAAGGTATCGGTAGTGCGGATTTGATCGACTTTTTAAAGATCGTTGCAGCTTATAGAAGCGTCTTAAAAGAGCTTGAAAAACGCTTTAACGTCCTTTCAGCGATCCGCTATATGATAGAAAATCCAGACATCGTTTCAAAAAGCTACAATGAAATTTTTGAAATTTTAAAGAATTTCTTAAAAGCTGAGGGTCACAACATTCTAAACCACTACGTTAGCGATGATGAGGTTAGAATTTATGTCCAAACTGAAAGCGGCCTAGAAGAGCTTGTGGTAAATGAAAATTTATTCACAAATCCACTTTACGAAGAGGCGCTTTATATCAGCCAAAAGATAAAAGAGCGCGGCCTAGACTTGCATAGTGACGTTATAGACGTGCTTGATGAAGTAGAGAAAAATGCTAAAAAAGGTGCATATATTCAGCGCTACAAAGGTCTTGGTGAGATGAACCCTGAGCAGCTTTGGGAGACTACGATGAACCCTGAGAACAGAAGACTTTTAAAGATCAATATAAACGATGCTATAAGCGCCTCTGACACGTTTAATCTCTTCATGGGCGATGAGGTCGAGCCAAGAAGAAACTACATCCAAGACCACGCAAAAGACGTTAAACACTTGGATATTTAAAAGGTGATCAAATTTAAATTTGACCTAATTAGCAAAAAATAAAGGATAAAAAATGAGTGAAGAGCTAGAGATAGAGATGAAATACGGCGAGAAAATTTTGAAAGAATTTGACGTAGAGAGTGACCTTGAGGTCTGGGAAAATAAGCAAACAAGGGACTATGTCATAAAGATCACTCTGCCTGAGTTTTGCTGCCTTTGCCCTCGCTCTGGTTATCCTGACTTTGCGACGATATATCTTGAGTACATCCCAAATAAGCTTGTAGTCGAGCTAAAAGCGATAAAGCTTTATATAAATAGCTTTATGAACCGAAATATCAGCCACGAAGATAGTATAAATGAAATTTACTCTGTTTTAGAAAAAAAACTTGAACCTAAATTTATGAAGATAGTTGGTGACTTTAACCCACGTGGAAATGTCCATACGGTTATTGAGATCAGCTCTGATCTAGTAGTGAAAAAGCCAGTTGAAGAGAAAGAATTTACTCCTAGAACTAGAGAGAGAAGTAGCTTTGGTGATAAGCCACGTGAAAGACGTAGTACGAGTGATCGTGGCAGTAGCAGGAGCAGCAGTAGAACTGGTGGCAGCAGAGGTGGCAGAGATGATAAATTTCAAAAAGATGACAAACCAAGAAGAAGCTCAAACAAAGAGGGCTTTAGAAAGATAAGCTACGCAGATAATAAGAAGCCAAAAGTAGTCAAAAAGGATAAATGATGATAAGTGCTAAGCTTATAGAACATATCTTTAAAGCAGCATCTATATCACGTTGGAACGACTATCCAAAGATGGCAAATTTAGTCGAGCTTGACAAGCAGGCTCATAAATTTATCATCGCTTATTTCATAGCAAAACAAGAGCAAGACGCCGATATGAACTATATCATTGAGGCTGGAATTTTTGAGTTTTTAAGTAGGGTCGTAGTCACTGACATACGACCAGATGTCTTTCATCACATACAAAAGACAAAAAAAGAGCAGATAAATAGCTGGGTCTTAAGCAACCTAGAGGAGCTGATCTCAGAGATCGAAGATGGCAAATTTTTAGAGAGATTTAAAAACCACTTTAAAAATGATAAAAAGCATGAAAAAGAGCGCCTGATCCTAAAAGCAGCCAGCTATCTTGCCACGAGGTGGGAATTTTCCATCGTCTATCAAACGAGCCAGTTTTTAAGCGATATCGACGAGCTTAAAGCTAAGGTTGAGGAGGAGATGGAGGATTATTATGAGTTAATTGGCGTTAGAAAGATCGCTATGAATCAAAAATTAGCTCGCCTAGTTGATCTAAGCGGTAGACTAAGGTTTCAAAAGCGCTGGGCACAAACGCCTCGCATTCCTGAAACTGCGGTCTTAGGACATATGCTAGTAGTTGCGATACTTAGCTATTTTTATTCACTCAAAGCAAAAGCTTGCAAAAAGCGTCTAGAAAATAACTTCTTTTGTGCGCTATTTCACGACCTACCAGAGAGTCTCACAAGAGATATCATAAGCCCTGTAAAATACGGTGTAAAAGGCCTAAATGAGATCATCAGCGAGTATGAGATGAGGCTTATTGATGAGAGGATTTTGCCATTTGTGCCTGAAAAGATCAAAGATGAGTTTAGCTACATCCTTGGTATCAGAAAAGATGGCGAGAAATTTATAAAAGATGAGTTTGAAAATAGAACTTATGAGCGCAAGATCATCTGCCACGAAGGGACGATGGAAAACGTAAATGAGGATAAATTTAACCCGATCGACGGCAAAGCGCTAAAATACTGCGACAAGCTCTCAGCTTACATAGAAGCCGGAATTTCTATAAGTTATGGCGTCAAGTCAAAAGAGTTAACTGATGGTTTTAATAATATGTATAAATTTTTTAGCGAAAAACCTAAGATCGACGGAGTGGATTTTTTAGAAATTTGTGATGATTTTAATGAGCATTTTGGTTTAGAAAGACCCCCTCTCAGATAACTGCGGCACACACTTAATACAAGTGCTCTGCTGTGTTCCCACCCTGAAGCGGTGCTCATAAAAAGCATTGCACAGGTCTAAGAAGGAGCTTCGCAATCATACAGAAACTATACTTAAATTTTGTTTTATAGTTACATTTTTAAAAATTTAGCTTTAAGAGTATATAATCTCACATAAATTTCACGAAAAGTAGGGCAATGCCAGGAAAGATCAAACTTCGTTTTTTATCAGCTTTTAGAGATTTTTTTATCTATCATCACAAATCTTTAGAATTTCGTGCCAAAATTTTTGCCGCTATGATCTCTGCTAAATTTGACCCAGACGAAGATGATTTTTTTGTTTTAAATGACATTACAAATGAAATTTATGAAAATGACCAAACCAGAAAAGATTTTTTAATCCAAACTGTTAAAGAGTATGTAGCAAGAGTTAAAAGAAACGATAGGATCACACTTGATGCACTACTTTTAAGCATTGATAAAGACCTAAAAGATCACAAAAGATATGCCAAAAAGATAGATTTTTCTCACCTTCGTCGCTTGATGAGTGGCTGTGAGGAAGAAATTTTAGTTCAGCAAAGAGTTTATGAGTTTTTAATAAACGAAGTTAAACTCTATTCTTAAAATTATCATTCATTTTAAATTTTTAATCATCAACTAGCATAAAATTATTTCTTCATCTGAATAGCAGTCTGAATCATCTCATCACTTGTTGTGATACTTTTTGCACTAGCCTCATAAGCCTTTTGTGTGACTATAACCTCACTTAGCGCTTGACCAAGATCGACATTACTCATTTCAAGCTTGTTTGCTAAAATTTGCGCTCCATAAATGGTCTCACCAGCTTTATTTTTGTAAAAAAATGCTTCACCTGAATTTGGAGTTGCTTCATAGAGATTATCACCCACTTTTGATACGCCTTGCTCATTTTGGAAGTGAAATAGAGCTATTTTTGCAGCTATAAATGAGCGAGAATTGTCAAAATTTGCCATGATATTTCCACGATCATCGACACTATATTTTGAGAGATTTCCTTCGGCGTAGCCATCTGCTTTTATGACAAAATCTTTTTTTGAATTAGCCGAGCTTGTTATGCCATTATAGACATTTGCATCTCCATCGCCAAGAAAATTTAAAGCTACGTTTCCAACGCTTGTTAATGTATTTGTAACAAGCCTGCCACTACCATCAAAAGTAAGTGTTCCCATAGCTGTATTTTGTACAACACCATTAGCATCAGTTATCGTAGCTGTGGCATTCCAGATAGTTTGATTGCCACCTTGAGGGATTTGCTTTGTAAAATTTATAGTTACTAAGCTTTTTGTACCATCGCTGTTATATATCTCTGAGCTTAGTTTTTCTTTATTAGCTACTTCAACTAGTGATGTAACTTCTGCTTTTACATCTAAGCTAGCAAAATTCATAAATTTTAGGCTTTTATTGTTTATATGCCAGCTGCCATCGCTCTCTAGTGTGGTTGAAAACTCACTAAATTTACCATCACCATCTTTTACTTTTACTACTACGCTATCACCTGCTTTTGCACCAAATCTTGTCTGACTTAGCGGAATTTGTCCATTTAGTGAGATAGTTTTGTTTGTATTATCGAGTGTATAATTAAAATTTGCCGCATCAATGGCTGTTGTTCGCTTATCTGCTATAAGGCTTGAGTCTAGGTTGCCTTTTAAATTTATATTTTTTGTTTGCTTGGCTGGCATATATAAAAAATGAGGTAAATTTATGCCTTTTTGTGAGCCAGTATCGCCTAGTTTTAGATCTTCTTCTTTTGCAGTAAATGCCTGCGTGGTACCTTTTGTTTGACCATATTTTCTAAGAGCATTAGCACTTGGAGTAACTGGAGTAAAACTTGTTAACGTACCAAGAAGCAAGTTGCCTTTATTATCTACTAAATTTCCAGCCCCATCTATATCGAAGCTACCTGTTCTTGTGTAGTAGTTTCTACCATTTTTATCAACGACACCAAAAAAGCCTTTACCGCCTATGGCTAGGTCAAAGTTATTATCAGTATTTTGAAAACTACCATTTGTCATCTTTAAAGCTGTCGTTTGTTTCGTAGCTCCAAGACCTACTTGATTGTTAGTTGGACCACTTCCAGCTGAAGCCATATGTTGATTGATTAAATTTTTAAACTCAGGGATTGAAGCTTTAAAACCTACGTTGTTGATATTTGAGATATTATTTGCCCAAACATCCATGCCAAAGCTTTGTGTTTTAATGCCACTAATTCCGTTGTAAAAACCTCTCATCATGGCTTTTATCCTTCGTAAAATTCAGATATTTTATCCATTGGGACATATTCGCCTGCGATTTTTATCATAGCTTTGCCATCTACAAATTTTACTGCCTCGACTGGATAGCTACCTACTTGAGTCTTGTATGAATTACCATCTTTTCCAGTGTAATTAACAGAAACTGTATATGCACCATTTGGTAATTGTTTTCCAGAATCATCTTTACCATCCCAAGATATTCTGCGAACTCCTGATTTTAGATCTTTTATATCGATTGAACGAACGACCTCTCCATTTGCATTTTTAATTTCAAGCTTACCATTTGCAAGATCTGATTTAAAATAAAGTGCAAAATTTACAGTTTTTTGCTCATCTGTTAGTAAAACTGAGTTTGAACCAGTTGAGACCATTTTGCCAAGGGCTGAGATAGCGTAGGCATTTGCATTTGATTTTAACTGATTTACAAGCTCTTTCATAGCTGAGTTTGTATTTTGTTGCATCTCTAGTGAAGCTAGCTGGCTAGTTTGTGTGAGCATCTTTTCAGTATCCATAGGACTTGTTGGGTCTTGATACTGAAGCTCTGTTAAAAGTAGCTTCATAAATGCATCTTTATCTAGCTGTGCATTTGGGTTAGTTCCTGTGCCAGCTGCTGCATCTTGCTTTGCTTTTGCCTTTTTCTCGGCATTTTTTTGTTGTGTTGTTTGTGTAGTTATATCTGAAACTGAAGCCATGATCTCTCCTAAATATATCTTGGTATTACTAGCTCAAGCAAGCTTTGTTCCGCTTGAGTGTTTTCGCTCTCATCGCTTTGATTTGAGCTGTATTTGTTTTTTGCTTGTTCTCTTTTGCCTTGTCTTTGATTTTGATCTGAGAAATTCATCTCAAGCTCGGTAAACCCCATATTTACAAGGCTATTTTTAAACTCGGCTTGATTTTGTAAAAAGAGATTCATCGTAGCCGTAGTTGAGTTAAAATTTACATGTAAGTTATTGCCGCGATTTACCATCGTGATCTCAACCTCGCCTAAATTTAGAGGATTAAGCGTTATGTTAAAACGAGTGATCGGAGCTTTGTAGTTTTGCACCTGCTCTTTTAGTGTAGAAGAGAAGTTACTAAGCGTCTCTTTTATCTCAGCCTTTGTTTGAAGCTGGTGTTTGGCGCTACTAGCGATATCTTTTACCATTTGATTTAGTTCTGATTTATTATCGCTGTTAAGTGTCTCTTTGCTCTCAAAATTCTCATTTTTTTGTTGTTCTCTTTCAGGGAAGAGTAGCGACTCAAGAGTTGGGACTTTTTGCGCCTTTTGCTCGTGTAAATTTACCTTTACTTTTGGCTGCTCATCTGGCTCAATATCCACTATCTCATCATCAAGCTTTACTTCACTATCATCTAGCTTTTTAGGCTCTTCTTTGACTAAATTTTTAACCTCGCTGGTTGGATTTGCCACCACCTCTTTTAGCAAAGTATCAAGTTTTACGACCTCTTTTGGCTCGTTTTTGATGATAGTTTGCTCGACCTCGTTTTTTAGCTCTTTTAGGTAAAAAGGCTTGTCCTCAGTCTTTATCGGCGTGAAAAATTCCTGCTTGCCCAAATTTTTAAACATCTCGTTTAGTTTTGGCACATCTTCATTTGAAATTTCTATATTTTCAAGGCCAAGGTCAAATTTCTTAGCAAGGTTGATAAGATCGCTAACGCTTTTAACGTTGCTAAGCTCTTCGACGTTTTGGGGCACACTTAAGAAATTTGCTATTTTGTCGCTGAAATTTGGAAATTTGCTTACTTTTTCATTGCCATTTAGTATCTCTAAAACTTGCAAAAGCTGCATGAAATTTGCATTTTCATAGAGCTCATTTTTTGTATCTTCGTCCAAATTTTCTTCAAGTGCGGCTGAAATTTTTGCCACGCTTTCGTTTTGCGCTTTTTGCAATGTCTCTTTTTGAGTTGTAACCGTTTTTGTTATCTCTTTGACATCTTTTTCAGTGATTTTTTGGCCGCTATTTGCCTTACTCGCAGCTGCATCTAAAACCATCGATAAAAATTCGCCATTATTTTGAGATTTTTTAGAAATAGAGGGCTTTTTACCTCCAGCAGGAGCCAGCAAATCTACGTTATTTTTCGCTGTATAAGCTTGCATTTAAACCTTTCAAATTTTTAAACTTAATGCCAAACATGCAAAATCTATTCCAAAAATTAATTTCTTGATATCAGCTTAAAATTTATAAAAATTTAGCTATAATCTGCCCCTATTTTAAAACTGACAAACGAAAAATAGCAAACTAATAAACGGAGAAAAATTTGGAAAAGATACGAAATATAGCCGTTATCGCACACGTCGACCACGGTAAAACAACAATGGTTGATGAGCTTTTGAAGCAATCAGGAACATTTAATGAGCATCAAAACCTTGGCGAGCGTGTAATGGATAGCAACGACATCGAAAGAGAGCGTGGTATCACGATCCTTTCTAAAAATACCGCCATTCGCTACAAAGATACAAAGATTAATATCATCGACACTCCAGGCCACGCCGACTTTGGTGGCGAGGTAGAGCGTGTTCTTAAGATGGTTGATGGCGTTTTGCTACTTGTCGATGCGCAAGAGGGCGTTATGCCACAAACTAAATTTGTCGTCAAAAAGGCGCTCTCACTAGGACTTCGTCCAATCGTCGTCGTAAATAAGATAGATAAGCCAGCAGGCGATCCAGACCGCGTTATAAATGAAATTTTTGACCTTTTTGTAGCACTTGACGCAAACGATGAGCAGCTAGAATTTCCAGTCGTTTATGCAGCTGCTAAAAATGGCTATGCAAAGCTAAAACTAAGCGATGAAAATGTAAATATGCAGCCACTTTTTGAGACTATCTTGGCTCACGTACCAGCTCCAAGCGGTAGTGATGAAAACCCACTCCAGCTTCAAGTTTTCACGCTTGATTATGACAATTATGTCGGCAAGATTGGCATTGCAAGAATTTTTAACGGTAAGATCGCTAAAAACCAAAATGTTATGCTTGCAAAGGCTGATGGCACAAAGACAACTGGTAGAATTTCAAAGTTAATTGGCTTTATGGGTCTTGAAAGAACCGATATTAACGAAGCTGGTACTGGCGACATCGTAGCGATCGCTGGTTTTGATGCGCTTGACGTTGGCGATAGCGTCGTTGATCCAAACAACCCTCATCCACTAGATCCTCTTCACATCGAAGAGCCGACACTTAGCGTTGTATTTTCTGTAAATGACGGCCCATTGGCAGGTACTGAGGGCAAACACGTCACATCAAACAAGATCGATGAGCGCCTTGCAAACGAGATGAAGACAAATATCGCGATGAAGTATGAAAACATCGGCGAGGGCAAATTTAAAGTAAGCGGTCGTGGCGAGCTTCAGATCACTATCTTGGCTGAAAATATGCGCCGTGAGGGCTATGAGTTTTTACTTGGCAGACCTGAGGTCATCGTAAAAGAAATAAACGGCGTAAAATGCGAGCCATACGAGCTTTTGGTTATCGATGCACCTGATGATACGACAGGCACAGTCATCGAAAAACTAGGCAAAAGAAAAGCTGAAATGGTCTCTATGAACCCAACAGGCGATGGTCAAACAAGGATCGAATTTGAGATCCCAGCGCGCGGACTTATCGGCTTTAGAAGCCAGTTTTTGACTGATACAAAAGGCGAGGGCGTTATGAACCATAGCTTTTTGGAGTTTAGACCACTAAGCGGTACCGTCGAGCACAGAACAAACGGCGCGCTAGTTTCTATGGAAAACGGCGTAACGCTTGCTTATTCGCTATTTAACTTGCAAGATCGTGGCGTGCTATTTCTTGATCCGCAAGCAAAAGTCTATGTGGGTATGATCATTGGCGAGCATAGCCGTCCAAACGACCTTGATGTAAATCCTATCAAGGGTAAAAACCTAACAAACGTGCGTGCTAGTGGTAGCGACGATGCGATCAAGCTAGTGCCACCTAGAAAGCTAAGCCTTGAGCGCGCACTAGAGTGGATAGAAGATGACGAGCTAGTCGAGGTTACGCCTATAAATATTCGCGTTCGCAAGCGTTATCTAGACCCAACAGAGCGCAAAAGAAAAGCAAAACTCTAATCAAAATTTGTCATCTAGCCCCTTTGTAAAGGGGCTAATAATTAAACTCTAAAAACAGCAAATAAATTTATATAAATTTCTCATACTTTTTTTGCATTATTTATTTAAGTTGGCTTTGTTTAAGACGATTAAAATTTATCAACCTTAAAACTATTTATGCTTTAAAATACCATACTTACTTTTCTATTTTTACTTTTAATATAATCAATATAAAAATGCTTAGTTTATGCTAGAATCGGCGAAAATTTAAAGGAAACCGATGAAAAAACTAAAATTTATCTTTGCTCTCGCCGCGGCGTTTATTTTTGGCGGTTGCTACGAGACGACGTTACTTACGCGCATACCGATCTCCGCGCTTGTTTCGGATAAAGGCTCGGACGTGAAATCCACGCTCGTACTAACGGATATAACGCCGCAGACGCACGTTACGAAAACAGTAACGGACAACGTTCGTATTTTCGTCCCGGACGCTAAATTTAAGGATTTCCCGACGGGAGAAACCGCCTATGAGATGAGCGTTAGCGCCGGCAAGGGCGAAAAGGGCGGCAAAAACTCGGATAAGCGCGCCGTGCGGATATATCTAAGCCAAGACGGCGACGTCTACGGCAAGCTTAGTAAAAACATGCTCGAGCAGTACGCGGGCGCGGCGAAACAGAAAATGGAGCCGACGCTAAAAGCGGCGATCAAATTTGAAAACGACACGAAGGACGTCTATGAGCTGGTCGTGGGCAACGAATTTAAGGCTAGCGACGAGGCGCAGACGGGCGGCGTTTATACCTTGGCGCCGGGGCAGGTCACGGGCGCGATCTGGGCGGATAGCGCGGCGGTACGCGAGGCGATCGCTGGCAAAGCGGTAAAAATCGGCACTCTAAGAAAGTCGGCGAAATGAAAAGCGTAAAAATCGGCTTCATCGGCGGCGGAAATATGGGTGGCGCGATGATAGAGGCGCTTTGGCGAGCGCAATACGGTGAGGCTAACGCGGGGCGAAGCTTTGCCGAGGACGAGCGAAAATTTGACGGCGGTAGCGAGGCGTGCGGGATGGAAAATTTAGTGCAAACGGATAAAGCCCCGAGACCGCGCGAATGCGAAAAAAAGGCGAAATTTGAAATCCTAGCCTGTGCCAGAAGCAAAAACGAAGTCTTGCGGCAAAGATTCGGCGTAAAAATAGCCGCGAACGAAACTGATCTAGCGCGCGAAGCGGACGCGGTCGTGCTGGCTACTAAGCCCGCTAGCTACGAGGCTATCTTGCGCCTGATCGCGCCCGAACTTGTGGACAAAATTTTGCTTCTTTTGGCGCCTAATTTTGGCATAAATCGCGCTAGGCAAATCGTAGGCGAGGGCGTTTATATCGCTCGCGCGATGCCAAATATAGCAGCTAGCATCGGAGCGTCGGCCACGGCTCTTTGCTTTGACGCTAGGTTTAGCGAGGCTAAGAAAGAGACCGTGCGCGAGATAATCTCTAAAATCGGTAAAATTTACGAGATAGACGAGGCCGAGTTTGCCGCATTTACAGGCATCGCGGGAAGCCTGCCCGCGTATGCGTGCGCCTTTATCGAGGCTGCGGCCGATGCCGGCGTGCGAGGCGGACTGCCTAGGCGGCTTTGCTACGACGCCGTCTGTGCGGCCGTGGAAGGGACGGCGCGTCTGATCCAAAGCGGCAAGCACCCTGCCGCGCTAAAAGACGAGGTCTGCTCGCCGGCGGGAACCACGATAGAAGGACTTGCCGCGCTTGAAAACGGCGGATTTCGCGGCGCCTTGATGCAGGCCGTCGCCGCTTGCATCGCCAAAGCGCGGGGTTAGGCAAATTTTTAAGGATAAAAATGAAAAATTTATTATTTGCGCTACTTGCGGCGATAAATTTATTCGCTAGCGAGCCGGGCCTTTCGCCATTGCTGGCCGCAGATACGCTAGAAAAGGTCAAAAAATGCAAAAATCCCGACCTAAACGCTACCAAAGAGTGCGTGCAAGCGGGTATGGTAGCGGCTAACTCAAAGCAAGACTACGGCGCGGCGGAGGGGTTATTTAGCCTAGCCTGCGCTAAAGGAGACGGCGAGGGCTGCTTTTATCTTGGCGAACTTTATAAAAATAATCTAGTAAAAGCCGCGGATAAGAGCGAGCGCGAGACCAAGATTAGCGCGTATTACAAGGCTAGCTGCGTCCTTTACGAGTATTTGCCGGGTTGCTTGGCGCTAGCCAATTTCATACAAGAAGAGCTAGGCGACGAGGTGCAGTCGTTTGCGATAAACAATACCCTATGTAACAAAAAATACGCTCCGGGATGCTACAACGTGGCCTGGATGATAGAGCGAACGGGGGGCGATATAGGCGAGATGATGGAGTATTACGAGCGCTCGTGTAAGCTAGGCTACGCAGGCGGCTGCGAGAGGGCGGCGTGGCTGTATGAGGGAAATTTCAACGAAAACAGATACGAGCAAGTAAAAAAAGATGCGAAAAAGGCAAAGCAAATGCGAAAAAAGGCGTGCGAGCTAGGCGATAAGCAAAGCTGTTAAATTGACAATAAGGCGTTTTGACAAAAATTTTAAAATGATAAAACTCTAGAAAGTCTTAGCATAGCCAGCAATGTAGAGTAGTAACTTTTAGCATATTTATAAATACTGTAAGAAGTTTACTAATTTGTATTTTTAAGTTTATCAAAGTCTTGCCACATTTTTTTGTGGTAAGTAGTGAAGTAAAGTCAAGTTTTTACTTCACTAGACTCAAAAGTAAAATTTTTAAAGAGCTTGTGTTTGCTTATATTTTTAGCTATCAAAACAATCAACAAAACCCATTGATAAATTTTCTACTAAATCTTATTTTAAATAAAAGTAAATATTAATTTTCTTAAATAAAGCTAAATATAACAATGTGATTTTAAGTTATTAGGTTATAAAATTTTTTTAAATTTTATTTTTAAGGATTGCAACATGAAAATGCTATTTTTAGCCCCTGTCTTAGCATGTAGTCTTGCTTTTAGTGCCGATGTCATCGCAAAAGATGCCAATATAACGCTAGATGGCAAGATGATAGGAAAGATCGAGGTTTTAACACCAGTTGAAGTCGTCGAAAAAGGCGATAAAACGAGCAAGATCAAGGTTAGTGGCGTCGTATCGGCAAACTACTTAGCCCAGCTTCAAAGAAGCGTAGAAGATCCTGAAGTTTTTGTAGCTTTTAATGACGAGAGCGAGGCAAATTTCAAAAAAGTAAAAGATCTTGAAGATGACTACGGCGAGGTTTGGTACCAAGCAGATGGTGTTTACGAAGTGCCAAATGACGCACTTGGTGGCGACACAAAAAAGCTTTACGTAAAAGCACAACAAATTTATGAAGAGACCTGCTCTGCGTGTCATAGACTTCATGAGCCAAATAGCTTTACAGCGGCTCAGTGGCCAGCAAATTTAGCTGGAATGGTCGATGCGAAATTTGTAGCACTAGATGAAACTGACCTAAATTTAGTGCTCAAATACTTACAACACAATGCCAAAAAAGTAAAATAAATTTTCATAAGGGAGAAAATATGAAAAGACGAGATTTCATAAAATTTTCTGCACTTGCAGCCACTGCAGCGCAGGCAAACAAGATAGAGGGCGTGACAAAAACTATTTTTGACCAAAACAAAACTTTTGGAGCAAATAGATTTGGTCTATTTTGGGCAAATACCAACTCAAATCAAATCGTATCCGTTGATCCATTTGATGGTGATAAATTCCCAAATACAATGAATAACAGTTTGCCAGATCTCATCCAAAATGAAAGTCGCGTACTCTATCCGTACGTAAGAAAAAGCTACTTAAAGGCAAAAGGCGCAGCAAAAAGTGAGCTTCGTGGCAAAGAAGAATTTGTACGTGTTAGCTGGGATACAGCACTTGACCTTGCTGCAAAAGCCTTAAAAGAAAATTTTGACAAATATGGCCCTGAAAGCATTTACGGCGAATGCTACTGGTGGGGTGGTAGTGGTAAGATCAGCTGGGGTAGGACTGTTGGTCACAGGATGCTAAAAGTGCTTGGCGGATACGTCGAAGAGAGCGGCGACTACTCAACTGGAGCTGGCCTTGTCATCATGCCTCACGTCCTTGGAAATAGTGCGGTTTATGACGCTCCTACAAAATGGGAAGCTATGGTTAAAAATGCTAAGAACATTGTATTTTGGGGTACTGACCCGCTTGTAACTGGTCAAATTTCATGGCAGCCACCAACACATGATGGTTATCTTGGTATTAAAAAGATAAAAGATGCTGGCATTAAAACCTATAGCGTTTGCGTCTTTAAAAACGACACCACAAGATACCTTGACTCTGAAACTATCATCGTTCGTCCAAACACTGACGTAGCAATGATGCTTGGTATGTGCCACTATCTTTATGAAAACAATCTTTATGACGAGGAATTTATAAAAAAATACACAGTTGGTTTTAATAAATTTAAAGACTACTTGCTTGGTACGACCGATAAAGTGGTAAAAGATATAAACTGGGCTAGCAAAATTTGTGGCGTAAAAGCTGAAGAGATTGCAAAATTTGCTACTGCACTTGCAAAAGAGCCAAGCACTATTATCGCTGGTAGATCACTTCAAAGACAAGACCATGGCGAAATGAGCTTTTGGGGTATCGTAACTCTTAGTGCGATGCTTGGCCACATCGGTAAAGAGGGTCTTGGATTTGAGTTTAACCTCTACTACGGAAACGGCAGCACTGATAAGATAGCACCTGCTCTAAAAGGTATCAGCACTAGGATAAGCGAGAAATATGAAAACGTAGATGGTGCTCCGTGGAAAAAATTTAAAAACGTAACCATCCCGTCTTCAAGATCAATCGAAGCCTTGCAAAATCCTGGCAAAGAGATAGACTATGATGGCTCTAAGATCAAACTTCCACATATGAGAGTAGCTTACATGGCTTCTGGTTCAATGTTTACAAGGCACCAAGATGTAAATAACGCCGTTAAAGCGTGGCGTAAATTTGATACTGTAATAACTGCTGAGCCATACTGGACAAGTACAGCTAAACTAAGCGACATCGTCTTACCAGTGGCGCTTGAGGTAGAGAGAAATGACATCAACCAAAGTGTCCCATCGAGCGAATACATCGTGGCATACAAACCAGTAGTTGAGCCAATGGGAGAAAGCAGAAGTGACTACTGGATATGCTCACAAATTTGCAAACGCTGGGGCAGAGAAGAGGTCTTTACTGAGGGTAAAGATGAGCTTGGCTGGGCAAAAGAATTTTACGCAGACGCCGTAGAGCAAGCTAAGGCACTAGATCTTAAAATGCCAAGCTTTGATGAGTTTTGGAAAGAGGGCTATGTCAAATTTGACAAAGACAATGAAGAGACAAAATACTACACAAGACTTAGTGCATTTAGAGAAAATCCGCACAAAAATCGCCTTGGTACGCCATCTGGCAAGATAGAGATATACTCTCCAACTATCGCTAAATTTGGCTACAAAGACTTTGCCCCACACTTTGCTTGGATCGAGCCGTTTGAGTGGCTTGGTAGTGAAAAAGCTAAGAAATATCCATTTAGCATCACAACCCCACACTCAAGATATCGCCTCCACTCTCAGCTAAATAACTCAATAATCAGAAACTACGCTGAAGTTTGTGCTAGAGAGCCGATGTTAATAAACACAAACGACGCTAAGAAAAAAGGCATCGCAACTGGTGATGTAGTGAGAGTCTTTAACGATAGGGGCGAAATTTTAGTAGGAGCGCTTGTTACTGACATTGTCCCAGAGCACGTCATCGCTATTTGCGAAGGTGCATGGTATGACCCTGAAGTACTTGGCGAAAGAAGCCTTTGTAAGCACGGATGCATCAATGTCCTAACACGCGACAAAGGTACGTCTAGCATCGCTCAAAGTAACTGCGGACATACGATACTAGCGGATCTTGAAAAATATAAAGGCGAGATCAAGCCAATAACTGCGTTTTCTAAACCAAAAATTTTACAATCTTTGTAGAATTTATATAAATTTAGCCCTCGCATGGGGGCTAAATTATTTTTAGGTCATTTATATCTTCAAATTTGATCCTAGTTTTTACAACCATAAGAGTTTTGTTTTTGGAATTTACGTCAGAGATTAGTCCACTAGCACTTGTATAGGTGTAGCCGTCATGGTAGCTTACGTATACTTCATCAGCTGCTCTTAGCCTGCTTATCTTTTTTAAAATTTCATCGACTTTGCTCTCATCAAGATCTAGTTTTTCGCATTTTTCTCGCTCTTTTTGTCGCAAGGCTCGCTCTAGGGTTGATAGGGGATTAAACGAGCTAAAAATTTTTGCTCTATCTTTACTCGCCACTTTTGTGCCCTCCGATCTTTTTATTTCGGTCTTGCCCAGTGGCTTCTGGCAGTAGATCGATAGCTCTTAAAACCGAGTTTTTACCAAATTTTTCTTTTATGAGATTTAGGGACTTTAAAACTGCCTTTTCTTTAGTATCATCCTCAAAAAGACTAGAGTGAGCTAGGCTCTCTTTTACTACGTCATTTGCACTGATGCTAATTTGCCTAATCAGCCCAACATTTTTTATCTTGTTTAAAAGCAGCTCTTCGGCCAAACTCATCAGCACACTTGAGACATTTGTTGGCGTTTTAAACCGAACGCTTGCACGCTGTAGTGGCTCAAGCTTATCGGCAAATTTTATATTTATCGTTATTCCACTTGCCATTACTTCTTTGTTGATCATCCTAAGCGCTAGCCTATCAGCCATCTCTTTTAGTACGACTACCGCCTCGCAACGCTCATAATCTCTTGGTAAAATTTCAGAGCTAAAGTAGGATTTTGTGTTTGGTTTATATGCTTTTATATCAGCTATTGTCGTTGGCTCTATGCCATTTGCGTGATCTATCGTTATATAGGCATCAACTCCAAAAAAATTCTCAAGTAGGCTTCGTGGAGCATTTGCTATATCTTTCATACAAAAAATTCCATGTTTTTCCAGCTTTAGCCTAGTTTGCTTACCGATACGCCAAAAATCATCTAAGGGTTGATGCGTCCAAAGACGCTCTTTATAAAGCTGCTCGTCTAAAAATGCAATCCCATCATCACTGTGCTTAGCCAGTATATCAAGGGCGATTTTTGCGAGGTATAAATTTGTACCCATGCCACAGGTGGCCGTCACGCCAGTAGTTTTTAAAATTTCATCCATTATCTTTTTGGCTATGGATTTTGCATCGGTATTATAAAATTTAACATAAGAAGTAAGATCGATAAAGGCCTCATCGATAGAATAGACATAGATATCATCTTTTGAGACATATTTTAGGTATATCTCATAAATTTTAGCCGCATAGTCGATGTAAAACTGCATTCTAGGCGGTGCAATGATAAAATTTATAGCCTTTGGTATTTCAAAAAGCCTGCATCTATTTTTCACACCTTTGGCTCTAAGAGCTGGGCTAACGGCTAGGCAAACACTTCCGTTGCCGCGACTATCGTCAGCCACGACCAGATCGGCTTTAAACGGATCAAGCCCTCGCTCCACGCACTCAACTGAGGCGTAAAAGGACTTTAGATCAATGACGGCATAAAATTTTTGTGCTTCGTTTTTCATTGGGTGATTATAGATGAAAATTAGTAAAAGTTCGTTTTTGAAAAATTGATCTTAAGGCTAAAATTTCTAATAAAAATTTTTTAGAAACAAAATAAGTAAAATAGATAAATTTTACTAGTGGAGTTAGGGTAAATGTAATGCATAAAAGAGTTAATACAATTAGCCCTTCTATTGAAAAAAGTAGACAATCAGGTGTTTATATTGGTTTAACAGATAGAAGTGATGTAAATTTTAGTAAAGTAAAAATAAAAATGGCGAGTCTATGCTTGGAGCTTTTGCTATGCCAACATTTGATAACAGCAATGAAGATGCTAAAATAGATGGCAGAGTTAGAAATTATGGATTTTGTATTTTTCAAGGCTAAATTTACCACGTGATTTTTATATCGATCTCATGGCAAAAGCTGGTAGAAGCCAAACTAAGGTTGATGCAAAAGATGTAGATTATAAAATCTCAATGCCATATTACAATGCTAGCTTTGGCGTCGGCAAAAAGATAGAATTTGATAGTTTTATGCTTGATAGTGGGCTAAACTACGCACTCTCTTATGTCGATAGCGATGAGGCAGATATCAGACAAAGCACATTAAAATTTAGCAGCGTTACATCAAGTAGAGCTAAAATTTACTCAAAAATAGCCTATGATGCTGGTAAATTTAACACCAAGTCAAAAATAGCAGTGATGCAAGAAGACTAGAGATCAGCCTAACTCAAAAAGGCACGAGCTCAGAGGTTGAGGTCGGTCTAAGATATACGCCAACTTATGCAACACTCATAAATTTTGGCATAGCACAATCTTTTGGTAAAAAAGATCAAAGCAGCGCAAAACTTAAGTTTGCTTATAGATTCTAAAAATTTAGTGGCTTTTTGGCCACTAAATTTACTTATTTTTATAGATTTAGCCGTAAATCTTCTTTAAATTTTCAAGCTTTGTGCTAGCATTTAGTAGTAACATATCGGCGATAACTAGCCTTATCATCGCGGTTGCAACGACGCTTCCTCGTATGCCTATACAAGGATCATGCCTGCCTCTTAGCTCAAAATCTACCACTTCGCCAGCTAAATTTAGCGTCTTTTGCTCTTTAAATATCGAAGGCGTAGGCTTAAAATGGCTCTTTAACACGATCTCAGCGCCGCTACTTATACCGCCAAGTATGCCACCAGCGTTGTTGCTCAAAAAGCCAAGCTCGTCCATCTCGTCGTTGTTCGCTGAGCCAAGCATAGAGCTTACATTCACGCCAGCACCGATTTCTACGGCTTTTACGCCGTTTATACCCATCAAAGCCGCTGCTAAAGCGCTATCTAGCTTATCATAAAGTGGCTCGCCAAGACCAGCTGGCACGCCTCTAGCCACGCTTAAAACCACAGCTCCTACGCTATCGTGCTCGCTTCTAGCTTTATTTACCACTTCTTTCATCGCTTCTTCATTACCAAGAGCGTAAATTTGAGAATTTTTAGCAAAGTTAAAGTCTATTTTGTCACTAAAAACTTTGCCTATACCAAGCACTCCACTTAAAATTTCTATATTAAACTCATTTAAAAGTAGCTGCGCAAAAGCTCCACCAGCTACTCTAACGGCCGTTTCTCTTGCGCTTGAGCGTCCGCCGCCTCTGTGATCTCTAAAACCATATTTTTTGAAATATGTAAAATCCGCATGGCCTGGACGGAAAATTTCACGTAAATTTTCATAGTCGTTTGACTTTTGATTGTTGTTAAAAATGGCAAAACCTATCGGCGCTCCAGTGCTTATGCCATCAAAGACACCGCTAAAAATTTCTATTTTATCGGCTTCATCTCTTGCGGTTGTGAAATTGCTTTGTCCAGGGCGACGCTTGTCAAGCTCACTTTGGATGAAATCTGTATCGATCTTTAGCCCAGCTGGAAGTCCATCTATCACGCCACCGATCGCCACCCCATGGCTCTCGCCAAAGGTTGTTAAGGTTAGTTTTTTGCCAAATGTATTCAAAATTTTTCCTATTTTTTGATTTTTTCTAGTGCGATTTTTGCTGCAAGCTGTTGGGCTTGCTTTTTAGAGCTGCCAACGGCGCGTGAAATTTCTTTGCCATTTAGTAGCAAGGCTATCTCAAATTCTTTCTTGTGGTCAGGACCTGACGTGCCGATGAGTTCGTATGTTGGGATGACACCAAGATTAGCCTGAGTGACCTCTTGAAAAGCGGTTTTGTAGTCCTTTTCGAGGTGTGCAAAGTCGATCTGTGGATAGCAAAGTTCAAGCAAAGCGATCGAAATTTCTCGCACTTTATCAAGTCCGGCCTCAAGGTAGATAGCGCCCATCACTGCTTCAAATGCATCACTTAAAATGCTATCTTTCTCGCGTCCGCCATTATTCTCTTCAGCCGTGCTTAGCCTTAAAAATTTACCCATTTTTAGATGCCTTGCCATATTTGCAAAGCTTTTTTCATTGACAAGTGCGGCTCTTAGCTTGCTCATGTCGCCCTCTGCGATCTTGCTAAATTTTTTAAAAAGATACTCAGCCACGAGCAGATCCATCACCGCATCGCCCAAAAACTCGAGTCTTTCGTTATTTAATGCCTGCTTGGTACTTTTGTGCGTTAGCGCCTCTTCTAAAAGTTCAGTTTTTTTAAATTTATACCCAAGACTCTTTTCAAATTCTTCTAAAATTTTCATCTTTCATTCTCATCTTTTATTTTTAATGCCTCATCTCTTGCCATCTGGTCGCACTCCTCGTTTTCAGGGTGTCCAGCGTGCCCCTTAACCCAGTTAGCCACGACTTTATGTGGCTTTGAAATTTCTAAATACTCCTGCCAAAGCTCGACATTTTTTACGTTTTTAAAATTTCTCTTTTGCCAGTTAGAAAGCCACTCATTTATGCTATTTACCACGTATGAGCTATCGGTAAAAAGCCTTACTTCGCAGGGCTCTTTTAGCGCTTTTAGCCCCATTATCGCAGCTTTTAGCTCCATTTGGTTATTTGTTGTGTATGCCTCGCCTCCGCTTGCTTTTTTCTGCGCTTCGTTAAATCTCAATATATACGCCCAGCCACCAGCTCCAGGGTTTCCAAGGCACGAGCCGTCACTAAAAAGTGTTACTATCTTCACTTGGTTTTTCTGTGATGTGGGATAAAATTTTGACACTTCCTAGCTCGTGACAGACCGGACATCGGTAAAAATGCATAGGAAATGAGTTTTTGCAGCTTTTGCAAACGTAGTTAAAGCTTAGCCCAGCCGCGTCAAATTTAGCGTCTTTTAGTTTTTTGATAACGTTTAGCTCAAAGCCATCAATTTCACATGGCTCATCTATATCGCCCTTTGCGTAAAAGAGTGATTTGTATTTTGCATCGTCTAAATTTATAGGCGTTTTTAGATTATAAAGCAGATCGATCACATCTTCAAAACGAGCAAAATCTTTTAAATTTTCTAAATTTTCATTGTGTCTTATGAAAAGGGCTAAGATCATGCGTTTTAAAAGCTCAAAATTTTGGCTAAGACGAGTGAGAATTTCTACCTTTTCGCTAAAGCTTAAATTTCTATCATCAAGCGTGCTAATAGCCTTTATATAGGCTTTTTGATCTTTTACATTTACACCAAGCTCTTCAAGAGAATTTAACGCATAAAGGGCTTCTTTGTAGTTTTTAAGTTTTTCATCTATCATCGTTAAAAAGCGAAGTGCAAGCACATTTCTTGGGCTTAGTTCAAGCACTTTTTCAAAGACTTCGCTAGCTTTTTTTAAAAATCCGGCCTTAAAATAGACCTCTCCAAGCTCGTTTAGGATAAATTCTTTTTCATTTTTATCTCTAACTTTGCCAAGTGCGATGAGATAAACACTAATTGATTTTTCAAAATCACCATTTTTAGCAAAAGTTTGCCCTAGCATGCAAAGGCTTTGAGCGTCTATCTCCGGACTTTGTAGCATCTGTTTATGCTCGCTACTTATGCCATCTTTGCTGTCAAATTTTCTTATAAATTTTTCGATTCTTTTTTTCTCATCTTTGCTAGAAAAAATACCCCAAGCATAGCTTAATGCGGCTATCATCAAAATAATGCTAAATAAAATAATAAGGCTAAATATCGGATCTCTATGCCCAATGAAAAAAATATCCACGCTCATACTTTGTAATAAAATTTTACTTTAATTATAACAAAGCGGTTGTATAATTTTGCTTATGATAGATCCAAAATCCATAGAAAAACTCAAAAATCAAATCGATATCGTTGACATTATAGAGCACTATTTGCCAGTTAAAAAAATGGGTGCAAACTATAAATGCGTCTGCCCATTTCACGATGATAGAAATCCTAGTATGAGCATAAGTCAAAGCAAACAAATTTTTCACTGTTTTGCTTGCAAGGCCGGCGGAGATGCGATCAAATTTGTAATGGATTATGAGAAATTAACCTATCCAGAAGCTATCGAAAGAATAGCTAGCCTTGTAAATTTTAGTCTCGAATACACAAGCGACAAAGCCCCAACACAAAAAGAAAATAAGCACATTTTAGAAAAGGCGAATGCCTTTTATAGGAGCGAATTTTTCAAGCATGAAGCCGCTGTGAGATATATCTATTCTCGTGGTATAAATGACGCGATGATCGAGAAATTTGAGCTTGGCTGGGCAGGGGAGAGTGCTAGTACTATTAGGCTTTTACAAAATGAAAATATCGAGCCAAAAGAGGCGCTTGAAGTTGGAATCGTAAAGCAAAACGAGAAGGGAATTTATGCTAGTTTTATCGAGCGTATCACATTTCCCATATATGCGCACACGGCAAAACTAGTCGGCTTTGGTGGCAGAACGATCTCAGATCATCCCGCTAAATATGTAAATTCTCCACAAAGTATGGTTTTTGACAAGTCAAAGCTACTTTACGGCTATCATTTAGCTAGACAAAGTATTTTTGAAAAGAAGCAGATCATCATCACAGAGGGATATTTAGATGTTATCATGCTACACTTTGCTGGCTTTACAAACGCTGTTGCCGTGCTTGGGACTGCGCTTACGACTAATCACTTACCACTTTTAAAAAGAGGCGAGATAAGCGTAGTGCTTTGTTTTGATGGTGACTCGGCTGGTATAAATGCCGCTATAAAATCATCTCGTCTTTTGGTTCAAAACGAAATAGATGGAAGCGTTGTAATCATAAAAGATGGTGCAGACCCTGCGGATATGGTTTTTGCAGGTAGAAGCGACGAGCTAAAAGAGATGTTTGGCTCAGGGACTGAGCTTGGCGAGTTTTATATTGAGCAAATTATAAAAAAATATGATATTACGCGCCCAGTGCAAAAGCAAAAATGTTTAGAAGAGATAGTGGAATTTACAAATTCTCTAAAGCCAATAATCGCAAAAAGCTACGAATTGCTGGTCTCAAATTTACTCAAAATAGAGCTAAATACTTTTAGCCTTCACGGACAAAGATATATAAACAGACAAGATCAAAATTTTGCAAATGCTGCAACGACAAATAAACAAACGGCTCAAAAAAAGGATAAAACTGATATTTTAGAATTTAGCGTTTTAAAGAGCATGCTAGCAAATAAAAATTACGAAGCTATCGTTTTAAACGAGCTTGAGGAGAAATTCTTCTTGCACCATAAAGATTATTTTCAGGCTGTTTTATTGCCAAATATTGAAGATAACGCGGTGCTTGTTAGAGAAATTTATGTTGATGAAAGCTCAAACGTAGCTTCTAGTGAAGATAGCCTTAAAGAGGCCATTTTAAAGCTAAAACTAAAATACTACGAGAAGCTTCGTGAAGATACCAGAAAATCACAAAAGCCAAATAAAATCGAAATAATGCAAAAAATTTCAGAGATTATTAAAGGCTTACACAACAAGCTACAAAAAAATTAGATTTAAGAATTTAACACTTATTCAGCTTTAAATCATAAAACTAAATGTAAAATGTTCAAAGTAATAAATGTTTTTAAGATTAGTTTTATTTTTAAGGATTTATTATGATAAATTTTAAAAGATTTGAGGCAAATTTTAATGCTATAAGTAGATTTGGAGCATTAAAAGGTGGAGGGCTAACAAGGCTTGCATTTAGCAAAGAAGACTTGGAGGCTAGAAATTTTCTTATAAATTTAATAGAAGAAAATGGCTTTAAACTTAAAATTGACAATGTTGGCAATATCTTTGCCATATATGACGATGGCTGTGAGCCAGGCGAGAAGCCGGTTTGTGTGGGCTCTCATATCGACAGTGTGCCAAATGGTGGCTTTTATGATGGTACGCTTGGTGTCATGGCAGGACTTGAAGCATTAATCTCGATAAAAGAAGCTGGCATTAAAACAAAGCGTCCGCTTTGGTTAATTAACTTTTGCTGTGAAGAGTCAAGTCGTTTCAAGACAGCGACCATTGGCAGCAAGATAATAAGCGGAAAACTTGGCCTACAAAGACTTCATGAATTAAAAGACGAAGATGGCATTTCGCTTTTTGAAGCGATGAGTAAATTTGGACTTGAGCCACAAAATTTAAATGATTCTATTTTAAAAGAACACTCACTTCATTCATATTTAGAACTTCACATTGAACAAGGTCCAGTGCTTGAGCGAAGTGGTATAAGCGTTGGTGTAGTAAGCGGTATCGCCGCTCCTATAAGATTTGAAATTATTATTCATGGCAAGGCAGATCACAGCGGTGCAACTCCGATGAATATGCGTAGTGATGCGCTGCTTGCTGCTTCACACATCATAATCGCTGCCAATAAATTTGCTAAAAACAAAAAAACAGCTGTGGCTACTGTTGGTTACGCACATGCAAAGCCAGGCGTTTTAAACGTCGTACCAGGCGAGGCAAGGCTTGGAGTTGATCTAAGAGATATTGATAAGGCAAGCCTAGAAGAGCTAAATTTAGAGCTTAGAAATTTTATAAAAGAGCTAAGTGGTGAGCTAAATTTTAGTTATGAGATAAGAGAACTAAGCAGTGACGAGCCAGTAAAACTTAGCGAGCATGCTATAAATTTACTAAGCGAAGAGGCTGCTAAACTGGGCATAAAAACGCTTACTTTGCCAAGCGGAGCCGGACACGATGCGATGAATCTAAC
Organism: Campylobacter concisus; assembly: GCF_003048535.1. NCBI lineage: Bacteria > Pseudomonadati > Campylobacterota > Epsilonproteobacteria > Campylobacterales > Campylobacteraceae > Campylobacter > Campylobacter concisus. Next base: position 101,958 of record NZ_PIRQ01000006.1, read on the forward strand.
AAAACTTGCAAGTAGCGTTGGCATGCTTTTTATACCTTGCGTTGGTGGCATTAGTCACAATATAGCAGAAGCTATAAATTTTGATGATGCTTTCAAAGCTACACAAATTTTAACAAATGCACTAATTAAACTATCAAATGAATAAGGAGAAACCTATGGACAAGATAGCAAATTTGGCTCTTTCTTTAAAAGATGAGCTGATCAAGGATCGCAGGTATTTTCACTCGCATCCAGAGACTGGCTGGTTTACATTTTTTACAACAGCCGTACTAGCAAAGAGGCTTAGTGATCTTGGTTATGAAATAAGCCTTGGTGACAAAGTCGTTAAAGCTGATGCACGGCTTGGTCTTGGCTCAAAAGAGCAATGTGAAAAAGCAATAGAAAGAGCCAAAAAGCTCCTAAGTCCTGAAGAGGCAAAATATCTTCCTTATATGAAAGATGGACTAACTGGCCTAACAGCCTTTATAGATACAAAAAGGCCTGGTAAATTTACAGCATTTAGATTTGACATTGATAGTGTTGATGTGACAGAGAGTGCAGACGCTGATCACAGACCTTTTAAAGATGGCTTTGGTGCAGATATCGCTGGTATCATGCACGCTTGCGGACACGATGGACACGCATCTATTGGCTTAGGTCTAGCAAAACTTATAGCTAAGAATTTAGATGAATTCAATGGCAAATTTAAATTTATCTTCCAAACGGCAGAAGAGGGCACAAGAGGTGCTGTGGCTATGGAAGCTGCTGGCGTGCTTGAGGGGGTTGAGTATTTGCTTGGCGGACATATCGGCTTTCAGGCAAAAACTAGTGGCGGCATCATATGCGGAACAAACAAGTTACTTGCAACTTCTAAATTTGACGTGCATATCACTGGTCGTTCAGCTCACGCAGCCGGAGCACCACAAGACGGCGCAAATGCTCTTTTAGCCGCAGCTCAAATGGCTTTAAATATGCATGGCATCACAAGACATGCAAAAGGTGTAACTAGGATAAATGTGGGCGTTTTAAAAGCGGGCGAAGGCAGAAACGTCATCGCTCCAAACGGCTATCTAGCTTGCGAAACAAGAGGTGAGGATACAAATTTAAACGAATTTATGTATGAAAAATGCATGGATATCGTTAAAGGCGTTAGCCAAATTTACGGCGTAGAGAGCAAAGTCGTAATGACTGGTGGCACAAGCGGAGCTGATAGCGACAAAGAAGTAACTGAAATTTTCTATGAAGCTGCAAAGCAAAGCCCATTTATAGATGATGACAAGATCGTAAAAGAGCTTGATTTTGGTGCTTGTGAAGATTTTGCTCATTTTATGAGAGCTTTGCAAGACAGAGGTGCAAAGAGCGGCTATATGATGATCGGTACAAATTTAAAAGCAGGCCATCACAACTGCAAATTCGACTTTGATGAGGAGTGTTTGGTGGCTGGAGTTGACGTCTATCTAAGATCTGCTTACAAACTAAACGGAGTAAAAAAATGAAAAACGCTTTACTAATCAGTGCTTCAAGCTACCAAGATACTGGCTACTTGAGACACTGCAAAAACTGGGTTAAGGAATTTTTAGGTGAATGCGGCAAGGAAGAAATTTTATTTATCCCTTACGCTGGAGTTAGGCGAACAAATGACGAGTATGAGCAAAAAGTAATTGATAGATTAAAAAATAGCAATATAAAATCAATCCATCACTACGAGGATAAAATTTCAGCTATCAAAAATGCTAGCAGTATCGCAGTTGGTGGCGGAAATACCTTTATGCTGCTTTACACGCTTTATAAGCTAAATTTGATTGAGCCTATAAAAGAAGCTGTGGCAAATGGCACAAAGTATTTTGGCTGGTCGGCTGGCGCAAACATAGCTGGCAAGACGATGATGACGACAAATGATATGCCTATCATCATGCCAAAGTCATTTGATAGCTTAAATATCTTCCCATATCAGATCAACCCGCACTTCATAAGTGGCAAGCTAGCAGGCCATAACGGCGAGAGCAGGGAGGAGAGGTTGGAGGAATTTTTAATAGCTAATCCAAAAGATACTATCTACGCACTGCCTGAGGGCACAGCTTTGCTTATAGCGGACAACGAGGCTGAGGTCATAGGACATAGTGAAATTTTAAAATTTGAGTATCAAAAAGAGATAGAAAAAATAGAAGTTGGAACTAAATTTAAAATCTAAGCAAGGAGAGAGGTATGGAAACATTTAAGCTAATTGCTGCCATTCTTGGCATCGCAGCTGTTGTGGCACTTCTTGTCTTAAAAAAAGAGACAAGAACGGTGCTAATAGGTGTTGGTTTGGTGCTTTGTATAATCGCACTAAAACCGATGGGGGCACTAAGTGCTTTTACTGACTATATGACTAAAGCAGGGCTTATAAAAGCGATTTGTGCTAGTATGGGTTTTGCGTTTGTTATGAAATACACAATGTGTGATAAACACCTTGTTGCGCTTCTTACAAAGCCACTTAAAAATGTAGGCTTTATACTAATCCCTGCAACAACCGTGCTAACTTATTTTATAAATATCGCTATCCCTTCAGCTGCAGGATGCTCCGCTGCTGTTGGTGCTACGCTTATACCACTTCTTATGGCTTCAGGCATCCGCCCAGCTATGGCTGGTGCTGCTGTTTTTGCGGGGACATTTGGTGGAGTCTTAAGCCCAGGATCGGCTCACAACGTCTATGTGGCTGATCTTGTTAAAAAGACGGTTGAGGGCTACACAGTTCAAGATGTCATAAAAGTGCAAATTCCAAGTGCATTTACTGCTCTTGTTATCGTAGTGATCGCATTAGTTATTGTTGCGATACTACTTAAAGACTATCAAAAAAATACAAATTTCACTCTTGAAAGTAGTGCTGCTAGCGAAGAGAAACCGCTATTTAAAGTAAATTTTATCTACGCTATTATGCCTTTAGTTCCACTTGTTATCTTGGTTATTGGTGGAACAAGCCTTGCGAAAGATTATAGCTTTCTTGCATGGACAAAGATGGGCGTTGCTGAGGCGATGATACTAGGTGCTATCATAGCTATTTTTGCTACACTTACAAATCCGCAAAAGATCACAAAAGAATTTTTTAACGGAATGGGCCATGCTTATGCTGATGTTATGGGCATCATCATCGCAGCTGGTGTCTTTGTCGCTGGCCTAAAGGCATGTGGAGCCGTTGATGTGGTCATCGCATGGCTAAAAACAGATCAAAGTTACGTTAAATTTGGCGGAACATTTGTGCCATTTATCATGGGTATAGTTACAGGTTCAGGCGACGCCGCTACATTTGCATTTAACGAAGCTGTCACAACAAACGCCGCTGCACTTGGCTTTGAACAAGATAAGCTTGGTATGGCAGCAGCTATTGCTGGTGCTTTAGGTAGATCAGCTTCTCCAATTGCCGGTGCTGCTATCGTTTGTGCAGGTATTGCGATGGTTAGTCCAGTTGAAATCGCTAAAAGAACATTTTTAGGTATGTTTATCTCTGTTGTAGCGATTGCATTTTTTGTTATCTAAAAGGATGAAAAATGGATATCGTAGAGAGATTTTTAAACTACACAAAATTTAACACCACAACAAATAAAGAGAATGGATTAAAAGGCGTCATGCCTTCTAATCCAACCGAGTACGAGCTGGCTAAGTTTTTAAAAGATGAACTTAGCTCACTAGGCATAAAAGATATCATCTTACAAGATAATGCTATCTTGATAGCAAAAATTCCTGCAAACTGCGACAATGCTCCAAGTATCGCCTTTTTTGCGCACTTAGATACAAGTAGTGAGCAAAAAAACGATACAAAAGCTAAGATAGTAAAATACACAGGCGGCGACATCTGCCTAAATGAAGAGCAGGGCATCTATCTTAAATTTAGCGACAACCCAGAGCTTAAAAAATACGTTGGCGACGAGATAGTCGTGACTGACGGCACTAGCTTGCTTGGCGCTGACGATAAGGCGGCGATCGCTAGTATTGTAAATATGGCTAGCTACTTTATGCAAAATCATGATGTAAAGCATGGTAAGATCGTGATCTGCTTCGTGCCAGATGAAGAGCAGGGCTTGCTTGGGGCAAAAGCACTTGATGTAAATTTGCTGGGAGCTGATTTTGGTTACTGCCTAGACTGCTGCGAGATAGGCGAGCTAATATATGAAAACTGGAATGCAGCTGACTGCACGATGGTCTTTAAAGGCGTTTCGGCTCATCCAATGAATGCAAAGGGCAAGCTTGTAAATTCGCTACTTCTTGCGCATAAATTTATCTCGCTTTTGCCAGGCGGCGAAGTGCCAGAGTGCACCGAGGGCAAAGAGGGCTATTTCTGGGTGAAAGAGCTTAGCGGAAACAGCGCAAAAACGACGCTCAAGATCGACATAAGAGAATTTGACGAGGCGAAATTTCAAAAAAGGCTTGAGTTTTTAAGCGATATGGCAAATTCTTTTAACAAAATTTATGGAGAGCGTTGCGAAATCACGCTAAAAACACGCTATGAAAACGTCTTTAAATTTTTAAAAGATGAAAACTCACTGCCTATAAAATTAGCAAAAGATGCCTTTAGCGAGCTAAATATCGCGCCAAATATAAAGCCGATGCGTGGCGGATATGACGGCGCTGTGATATCTGCAAAAGGTGTGCCAACGCTAAATTTATTCACAGGGGCAAATAACTTTCACTCCGTCTTCGAGTATTTGCCAGTTAGCAGTCTAAAAGCTGCTAGCGAAGTGATTAAAAAAATCGTAATTAACGCTGTTAAATAAACTTCATAAAAGCCTAGATTTAGTAAATTTAGGCTTTAAATTTTACTTTCAGGACAAAAATGAAGGCTTTAGCTTTGTTTAGTGGAGGGCTTGATAGCATGCTCTCAATGAAATTAATAAGCGATCAAAACATCGAAGTAGTCGCACTTTATATGGATACCGGATTTGGCGTGGATGAAGAAAAACATGAAATTTTAAGACGCCGTGCAGCTTTGGCTGGGGCTAGTTTAAAAGTGGTTGATATGAGGAATGAGTATCTTCGTGATGTGCTTTTTAACCCAAAATACGGCTATGGCAAGCAGTTTAACCCATGTATTGATTGTCACGGATATATGTTTAAAACAGCTCTAAATATGCTAAAAAGTGAAAATGCAAATTTTATAATCACAGGCGAAGTTTTGGGTCAAAGGCCGATGAGTCAGCGAAGAGACGCACTCTTTCAGGTTAAGCGCCTAGCTGATGACGAGGATGATTTGGTGCTTCGTCCGATGTGCGCTAAGCTCTTGCCGCCAACAAAGCCAGAGCGCGAGGGTTGGGTCGATAGAGAGAAGCTGCTTGATATAAGTGGGCGTGATAGAAAGCTGCAGCTTGCTTTGGCAAAGGAATTTGGCTTTGAGGACTTTGCAACGCCTGGAGGTGGGTGCTTGCTAACGATCGAGAGCTTTGCTGTGAAGATAAAGGATTATCTAAATTTTGATAAAGAGATGCGAGATATCGATGTAACGTGGCTAAAGCTTGGTAGGCATCTGCGCTTGCCAGATGGTGCAAAAATGATAATAGGCCGTGATGAGAGTGATAATAACGCACTTTTAGCACATCCAAATGATAAATTTGATCAAGTAAAATTTAAAGAGAGTGATGACATCGTAGGAGCCGTTAGCTTCATAAGCAAAAACGCTAGTAAAGCTGACAAAGAGCTGGCCGCAAGGCTCGCATTAGCTTATACAAAAGCAAGTAAAGAGAATGAATTTGAAGTTAGCATCGCTGGAGAGAAATTTAGTATCACACCTGAGGATAAATCTCTAGCTCAAAATTATTTCGTAAAATAGACGTTTTGTCGATTCTTGGTGCTTTTACTTTGTGTTTGTAGATAAAGATGGTTTTTATCTACAAATAAGTTTAAAAATTATATAATCCGAAACTTATTTTAAAGTGTCACGGTAGCTCAGCTGGTTAGAGCGCTGGTCTCATAAGCCGGAGGTCGGGAGTTCAAGTCTCCCCCGTGACACCATAGATGTCCTACTTATCGATACTTTAACTGCCCTTTTTGCAGTTTCCCTTTCTTTAAAATTTCCTAAAAGTATGGTACACTTTTTAAAAAAGTGGTACAGTTTTTTAGAATTGTTTTATTTTATAAAAAAGATTCTATGAAATTACTTTAAACTACATATATAAATTCAATCTTTATCTCTTTTTATTTGGGTGCTATACTGGAGTCAAAAATATCTGTAAATATTATTTTGGTTAGTTTAAAACAAGATTGACTTATTTATGATAAGTAATATCAAATATATTATATTTAAGTGGTTGGTTTATATGTTATGTTTTGAAGAAAATACTCTTAGCTTTCATATCCATACCTTCCTGTTTATTAATAGGGCGAGCATACTCTATGTAGCCACAAAATGTTATCATTTGCAGCTCCATAGAGGCTCGCAAGGAGAGCTTGTCGCTCCCTTGACCCACGCTTAAAAAATATTTTCTTTATTAAAATGGCCATATAAGATAGGCTATTTTAATAAAAATTTAAATTTATGGATGGCAACCATAAGGACAAAATATTTTATAGATTTTAAAATGACAGCATAATAAATATGGCTTTGGAAGTAATAAATGAGATGATTATGTAATAAACTTAGTAGAGTCTCTACGTTTAAAACATATCTAAGCTTTGGGTCTTTTCCTTGCATGCATCATCCGTATGGTGATGTATGCTGGCTTTTTGGGCGTATTCACGCTCCTTTATAAATTCTCTACATATTCTTGTAGCCTCTTGTACTCCATCTGTAAGTTCTTGTATTTTTCTCTCAAATTTTGGAATTCTTCTTCTGAATTTTCTAATTTTTCTTCCAAACGAGATATTGAACTCTCGTACATATCTTTTTGTTGCTGCAAAGACTCCGTTAAGGCATCGTTGCAATCTTTGCTCAAACTCTCGACTTTCTTTGTTAGCTCTGTCATCTTTGCCCGTAATATCGAGAGCTCCTTCTCGCAGTCTTGTTGCAAATTCATTGTTTCTAATTCGTGCTTGCTCCTTTCGTCTTCGATCATCTTCGTCAAGTGCTCGTTCTCTTCTAGTAATGCCTTCTCTAATGTTGTCATTCTCTACTCCGTTTTCATTAATATGAATTTTCTACTCTTGTTCTCTATTATCTCTTCGTCTTTTGGAATCGATATGTAATATTCCCTCTGGGTCTTGTCTGCAGCAGGTTGGCTGTATCTCCACTGTTTTGGTATCGCCCAAACCATTTCGTCCTCTAACTTCTTCTCTTTTATCATCCAGCCAGCTACTGCTTCCAAAATTATTGAGATAACCACTGACAGCAAGATTATCACCAATCTGTCCTTGTGGTGTAGAGATATTGCTTTTTGAAGTTCTTTCGACATATCTTTTTTGATTAAATCTATCTCTTTTAGCAATAAGCTCCTCAAGTTTTCGCCTATTTTCTCTACACTCTGTTTGTGTATTTTTATCATGGAATTCTCTAATTCTTCTGCTTGAGCTTTGGCTGAGTTCTCCAAGTCTTTGAGTGCTTGTGAAATTTGCATCGTATATTCCTCCTTTGAGACGATTTTTTGTTTTTTTATTAGGCAGTATGATCGTCATGCCTTTTTTGTTGATTCTAGTTATTTCGATACCACTTTGTGTAAGAAGCTCAACTACATGATCTCTATTTTTAATAGAACCTTGCTTAACTAGATCGTGCAACTTTTGATCTAGCTCTTCCAAATTTTTATAATGATTGATGTTTTTCTTGCTAGATAATATAGTTTGCTCTTTTGCTGGATCATCTGGACTTGATAGTCCATACTCATCGTTAATGATCTTTTTAATTAGATCTATTCTAGTTTGATCATATTTGGCAAAATATGGATTAAACGATTTTCCTGTTTTAAGATCGATCTTTGGAACCAGGAAATTTAACTCAAGCCGACCATCCTTGTCTGAGTGTTCTACCCATAATACATTTGTGCGTTCAAGCATATACTCACCCAAAAGAGTATATTCAAAATCTTTGATAATTTTTAATTTCTGCTCTTCAGTCAGAAAGTCGTGCTTCTCTTCAAATGATAAAACACCAAAACAGGTCTTTTGTTTATAGGTGATGCCTTTTATAATGGCTCTAGTTAAATTTTCATCACCTTTTATAACTCTTGCTGTTCCAGCAGCCTTTCTCTCATTTAAAAGGTAATTTATGCTCCCAAAGCCACCACCAGTATAAGTACGAAGAAATTTAACTAGCATCACTAGCGCCTTTATTTGTATTGGTATAAGGCAAATCAAGCAACATATTATTTACTCAATGCTTCATAAACTTTATGTAAGATATCATTATCGTCTGCTATGATCTCAATACCAACTCTATCTAGGCTTTGTCCACTATTTAATTTGGTGGCTATTTGGTTTATGTTTTGTCCATGTCTAGATAGTTCAGTTAAAAGCTCCCTCTTGATTGGTGCATGAATCTGCTTAGATAACATAGCTCTTAGGGCAAATTTTGAGAAAGTTAGGCCACTTTCTTGTAATTTATCATTAATTGCCGACCATTCTGTGTTACTTAGCCTAAGTCTTTTAGTTATGACTTTGGTTACCTTGCGTTTTTTGTCTTTTCAGAACTCACGTAAATTTACTCCTAATCTAAGAAAAGCCACTCAAAAATCCTATGTCATAAAATTTTTGGCAGACTTGCTCTTTAAATATCTTTTAAGGTTATTTTATAAAATTTCACAGCCTAAAACAAGGAATTCGGTAGGCTTTAGGCGGCTAAAATGCGTGTTTTTTAAAAATACTATGAAATATATAATATAATTTTTGTAGCCTCTGGATCTTCTCTTGGAAATTTAGTCTAGTATGAAATTAAAAAAATAAAATAATAAAAAATATAGGGGTTATGCTCATCATAAAAGAGCATTTTAGATAGGACAAACTAGTAACATGAAATTAGTTACTAGCAAATCACAGACGACTAAGGGTCTAGCTTTTATGCTTAGTTAAATTTATCCTTTAGCATCTCGTATGCTTCGTTGTTCTCTCTTTTGCCGACAACTAGCACTAACACTACAATCTCATCATCTTTTACTTGATAGGCCAAGCGGTAGCCGACATCTCTTAGCTTGATCTTATAGACATCTTCATAACCTCGTAGCTTGTCTTTGGTAACCTTTGGGTTTTCTAGACGCTCACTTAGCTTCTTTTTAAACTGCACTTTTATGCTATTGTCAAGCTTTTGCCACTCTTTTAAAGCGCTTGGCAAAAATTCTAACTCATAGCTCATCTAAGCTTACTTTTACTGGTTTTTCACCACTTGCTAGAGTGGCATCTACTGCTTTGCTTAGATGATACTCTTCTATTATCTCTGTCATCTTCTCGTAGACAGAGCTAGGTACTAGATAGGCACTAGGGACATTGTGGTTTAGTATAGCTACGACATTATCTCCAGCTTGTTTTAAAATTTGAGCTGGGGACTTTTTTAGCTCGCTTATGCTAGCTGTGAAATTTGCTTGTATGGTTTGCATTTTTATCCTTTATTTAATACCTAAAATAATACTAAATAAGATATAAGAATAGTCTTAAAGCTTATACCTTGCAATTTATACTTACTCATTTTCGTACGATACCATCTCTACTTTAGTCTTTAGTGTATCGGCATTGATAGGCTTAGCATAATATCTTAAGATGAGCCTTATTTTTTTAAGACATTATCTACCATAAGCTACAAATGATTTCATTATAATCATAATAAGTTTATTACACCGATAAAATTCTGGAGTACGTGCAGAGTAACTACCAAGCAGAGCTATTGGTATAATTTTATAAATCAAATAAGCTAATGTGCGAATAGAGGCTTTCAAAATCTAAGACAATAGATCTATGATTATAAGCCTTCGGCACATTCTAACGTTAAGATCCTAAATTCAACATACCATAAACTTGATATCTTAAAGCGTGACACTTTTAAAAAAGAATACTAAAAGCTCTCTTCTATTTGGTTTTATGATATTTTATTTTATGCATTTTTAATATTCAGTTAAAATTAATTTTTATCTATAATCAAGGAAACATAGTTTCCAAAATAGTTTTAACACTATACATACAATTGCTGGGTATATTTTCTTATTGACTGGTGTAAAATAAATAGCCACTATATCAAAAAGCCTTCTTTTATAGCATTCTCATAAAGATCATATAAAATAATAGCTTGCTTTATAGAAGGAAGTCCTATACTTCCATTTGCAATTTTTGCCAATATATCCATTTGCTTCATAGATATTTGGTGTCTTATTTCATCTTTTTCATAATATTTTAAAATCTTGTCCCAATCTTTAAATTTAACGACGAACGATTGAACTTCTATATTGTCATCAAGTTTCTTGTCTTTTCTTGCTTCTTTTTTTATATACTTTTCTTCTTCTGCGCTACTTAATATCTCATCATCAAATTCCAAACTTATTTCAATATCTTTTATACTATCCCAGCACAACTTCTTTTTACACCATTGACCTATATTTGCATTGCCTTCTGGCGGGTTAGTTATATTAGTATATATTTTGCTAGCAACTATAGAGATTATATTCTCTAAATTATTAGATATTTTTTGTTCATCCCATATTTTAGAAAAATTTAAAAATAATCTATTTTTTTCTAAATAATACGATAAGTACGATAGGGTATAGGCTACGCATTGTGCCCTATAACCACCATTGTACCAAGTGGCGTAAGAAACAAGTTTTTCAACTTGTTTAAACATTATAATTCTAGATACTGCTTCTTTAAAATAGTTGCTCGTTATACAAAGCTCATCTTTTTCTAACATTTGAGTAATATGTTTTGCAAAAGCCATAAAGCTATATTGTGCGCCTTTTGATACAATATCCGGCGATTGTAGCCAAGCGATTTCGCTTTTAGCTAAAAATGTTTTATCTATAAGTTGTGACTTGGGGTTTTCTATTTGAAATTTCTTTTTATCTGTGCCACTTAAATATGCTTGTTCATTTAAGTATTCACCCCTTACCCTCTCATAAAACCAATGAGTTCTTACTTGTATTCCATCAACAGCTGGTGCCAAATTTCTTCTTGAGCATTCTTTGAAATCTTTATGGAAAGGACTGTTTGAAAAAAAATCTGATTGATTTATCTTGTTTTGAGTATTTGCGTATTCGCTAACTTTTGAGACAAATTCATCTTGTTTTTCGGTGTCAGCAACTACAGATAGTTTCATCTGAACATAAATTTTTGATACGTCTAGCTTTGAATTTTTACTTGAGGCGTATATGGCCGATACGGTCTGGCCTCCATTGACAATCTGAAAATTTGATATTTTTATAATTTTGCCATCTTGTAAAATAACATCATTAGCTGTTGCAGTTATGCCATTATTGTATGCGAAAAACATCTCTGGCTTATATTCTATAGTGTTTCGCAACCCCTTATTGACGTTGCCTCTAAATTGCAAAAAAGTTCTGACGTTTTGTTCTAAAAGTCTAGAGCCAAATGTATCATAAATTTCAACTATTGTCCTGCCATCTATTACGCTTAAATAAGATCTGTAGTCTTTCGCCGGCGTGTCTACTACAAGCGCCGGTAAATCAACCTCAACGTCAAAGTTGTTTTTTGAGTTATTTATAGTATAAATTTTATATAAAAACTCAATATCTATGATGCGATATTCCGCATCAATGCCAGATAGTACTTTATTTGGGATACTTGCTAAATTTTTAGTAATTTTTCCATCTGTTATAATAATAAGGCGGATTTTTTTAATTTCATTTTTAATTAAATACGAATATATATTATAGGCCATTGAGTAATGCTCAAAACCCTCCTCCATAGTATCATAAAGTTTTTCGAAACTCCTTAAAAGGAAATTTTCCAGCTTTTTAAATTTTGATTCTATCTGCGCTTTTATGAGAGTTTGTATATCATCACTTTGAAAAAAACAATGCACTAGAAGGCTAAGCTTACCACGCTCTACATCAAAGTCATATCCACTTACTTCCATATCTCTTTTATTGTATTCAGCAATCATATAGTCTTGCGATAGCTCTCCTTCGTCAACAAGAGAGTCACAGACCGACTCAAAAAATGCTTCTTGTTTGCTTATACCTCGGCTTTGGGCTTGACTCACGATATCCTGCATAAAATCTTGATGAAAGTCATCTAAACTAACCATTTTTTGCCTTTAAAGTTTTATTCTCTCCAACAAAAATTCATTGCATTTTAATAAATCTACCGTATATTTTACGTTATGAATTCTGGAATCTATATCTATGGAAGTAATTTTTGGAAATTTATTATCTACATTAAAAAATAAAATTTTATCTATTTTAAATTTTAATAGTTCTACTTGGAAATTTGATTTATAGCCATACGAAAAAAGCTTTTTATAAAATGATTCTACGTCAGCGACCTTTACTTCTATACTCTTTATGATGTCCTCAACACTAAGTCCTTGCGAATTTATAGATAAAGAGTATACTGCGAGATATAATTTTTCTTTAGTTGTATAAAGTTGATAAGCAGATGAAATTGTAACATGTGGTGATTTTGAAGCTTTATACGTTTTAATCTCAACAGCGCAGTCATTAAATAAAAAGTCTTGTTTATCAAAATCTGCCCCAACCCAAGAACTTAATGCCTCTTCAAAACCAACTTGTTTAGCTGCAATATTATTTAAAAAGCTAAGTTCACCAAATAGCCCCATTTGCCTTTCTGCCCCAAAATCATCATCATTTAAAATAAAAAATTTTTTCCATTTTAGGAGTCTTGTTTCTATATTGTCTAAAACATTTTCATTATTATTGCAAGTATTTAAAAGAGAAATAATATCGTTGCAAACCAATACAAATAGTTGCCAATTGGAATTATTGTTTAGTGCTATATAAAATTTGGTAGCATCTTTAAAATCTTTTCTTAGTGTATTTAAACCAATAAATTTTATACTCTTTTTACTAGTTTTTATACAAAAATCTAGTTCAATGCCAAAAGTATATCTTCCATCCAAATCCACTATCCAAAAAATATCATATCTATTGTCACCATTAACCCTTCTTCTGGTATTATTTTTCATATCATTCCAAGGATTAATCATCTTGCTCTTCTAGCTCATCAAATTCCAAAAGCATCTCTTCTTGGCATACTTTATTGATGAAATATTTAATAGTTTGAGAGCTACTACAAACACCATCATTAGGAAAACAAACGCCATAGGCTGGCAATATATTGCAACCAAATCCGATTTGATTATTTTTGGTGTCTAATATATGCAACATTAAAATTGGATTTTTCAAATTTTTTCTTAAAAATGAAGACCTGTCGCCCCTTTTTTCTTTCTTGCTTTGTTCATAAATTTCATCATCTAGTAATGCTTTCTCAGGATCTCCTGCCGATAGTTTTCTATTCCCAAGTTCTATATAATCACCTCTATCTTGCAATTTTGAGCGCTCTTCCATATTTATCCCAAATTTTTCTAAAAACACACCCTTTCCTCCATAAAGAACAACATCCCACACTGTATTCTTATCTTCCAGATATGCCCTTATAAAATCTAACTGCATATGTGCTTTTATAACACTAAAGTTATTTATAAAATTTAATATTTCCATTTTATCTATATTTTTATATATAGTGGCGCTTCCTTTTTTACTACCTCTATTAAGTGATTCTATAAACTCTTTTAAAATATTTAAATTATTATCGTGCAGTTGTGGGTTTTTAGCAAATCTTACTGTTTCTATTAGCTTTCCACTTAAATCCAATGAAATACATTTTTCTTCTGCGTTTTTCATCTTATTTTTGGCTGTAATTTGTAATTGACTGTTTGGATCTTGTCTGACAGCTAGTCCAAAATTATAAGGAGTTAGACCATCTTCCGCCATCTCTTTAAATTTATACATAAGCTCATTTGTAGCCTCAATAATAAATCTAAAATGGGTTTGAATCTCTTCTGGTATATAAATTTTACACAAATCCTCATAACCTTGTCTATACCCGAACCATCTACCCATCTGCATAAGCGTATCATAGAATATGGTATTTCTTATAAAATAACTAACACTGAGTCCTTCTAGGGTAAAGCCACGTGACAGGCTAAGTCCTCCGACTGCAATGACATTTACTCTTTCACCGGTATTGTAATTGAGTGGTTTCTTGCTCTTTTGATGAACCTCTATTACTAGAATACTGGTTGCTATTTCGGATAATTTTTTTGAAATCTCCAACCATGAAAATTCTATATCAAATTTTGTTTTAAAAACATCCTTTAAGTTTAATATCAATCTACTTTGCTCTACACAATTTGGCAGTAAAATAAAAGCATTAATATCATTTTTTAATACTTTTAAATATTCATCTATCAGGCTAGCAATTTTTTCATGCACATCAGAAAAACGACTAATATTAACAAGCATACTATTATGCTTAATTTGACCCCTTAAATCCCTTGTTGCCACATTTAGTATAAATACATTTATAGCCTCGTATAGACTTTGTGGCAATTCGGATATAAGGTGATCTTTTTTATGTCTTAAAGGAATTTTTTCATCATAATCATTAATATCTATTAAATATTTATCAGGATTATCTATAAAAATCTTTTCAGCACCAAAATAATTAGTCGGTGCATCAAGGGCATATATAAAATCTCTTGGAAAAAGATCTTTAGAGATATGCTCATTCATATTTTTAATCTTTACACTTTGCTCATCTTCTATCGTATGATCTATAAAAATATTTGCATAAGGGGTGGCAGTATATGCAACATAGGAGCTTTTTTCAAAAAGTTCCAAAAGAGCCCTTAGCTCTTTATTTATGGTAGTTGGATCGTCTTCCTCTTTTGTGTTTATGGAAGCGTAGTCAGACTCGTCATCTATCAATAACATGGCATGTTTTGAAATTTTATTATTATAATGAGACTTGATCCATCTTATGACATTGGAAAGAGTGCTTGCGTTTTTCTTTATAACCAAAAGTACGGGCGTATTGATATTGTCAAAATTTATACCTTGTGAGTTTTTATGTGCATCTCTTGTATTAAAATCGCTTATTTCCGTAGTCAAGCTAATGGGTTGCATTCTATTTGCATTAAGCAAATCATCAAGTCCAACCCCGACTATTTTTGAGTCATTTTTACCAACAAAAGCCTCATTTATACGAATTTGAGTCTGGTTTCTAAGATTGTTTTTATCTCCAGCAACAATAACTATAAATTTATAACCAATATCGGCAGCCTTACATATCAATGAAGCATAATTTGAAGTTTTGCCAGATTGAACATGCCCTACAACCATACCGTATACGCTAAATTCATTCTCTCTTGGATCTCCAATTTGATTCATTATCATATCAGTATCATCATCTACAGTTTTAATGACTTGCGGAGGCAAGAAGTTTTTATAAAATTTTTCCAATCTATCCCAGTAAAAATTACTATTATTGGCTTTTGTGTTTATGCTATACCAAGACGTATTGCGTCGTTTTTGTTCATCGCCTTTTATTACTAAGCCCGTACTCATCCTTACATTAAAATATTTCTCTAAGTCGTCTTTTAGTTTTTCATAATCATTATCTGAAAAATCGCCGTCTTGGTTAAATATATCAACTTTAATGTCGGACTTAATAAATCTTTTTACTCGAGATATTTCGTTGTCAATATCTTCCTCTTGTAAAACCTCATTCTGTTTAGAGTACTTGTTGGTCAAACTACTTTTTGAAAAATTAAAAACTTCTTCATAAAAACTACATTCCATCCAACGGATCCTTATATTTTTTAAAAATCTCTATTTTTTTAATTTCATCTTCGCTAAGTCCTATATTTTTTAGATATTCCAGTATTTTAACCGCTTCTGTATTTGAAATAATATCCTCTTGCCTAAAATTATGTGGATTTTGCTGGACCTGTACCTGTATAGCTTCTAATGGTATGCATGCCTCAAGTGATTTTAGGTATAGCTGAAATAGTTCTCTTGTTTGCAAATCCAATAAATCTAATAATTTTTGATGCATTGGATTTTCTTTATTTATTGCAAAATAAATTTTGCTATCTTCGCAAACTAAATCCCAAAATCTAGTAACATTTTTGTCATTTATTTTACGACCACGAGTAGAAAAGGGCTTTACCCCATCTTTTATGGAGTATAGAGCAACTCTTTTGAGCTCTTCTTTCAAGCCAGCAACTGGATTTGCGATAGACTTTTTTACATCAATATTCCACAACTCGTCTTGATCGTTTGAAATTTCAATCTTTATGCGAACAAGCTTTGTCGCATCGCTAGATTTTAGAGTTCCCCACCATTTACCATAGACAAGTAATCTGTGGGCTCTATAAAGATAGAAACCTTGAGATTTTATATAGCCACCTCTTCCGCCATATTTTTCCCATTCCGATGAAGTCACTTTTGAATGATGCGGTAAGATAAATGGGGTAATTTTTATTTCTTTTTCGTTGTATTTAATTATTTCTGTAAATTTTATAAAGGTTGCATCATGTGTTGGATTAAACGGATTAAAAGGTATTAACGGATTATTATTGATGGATATTTTTATTTTTCTTGCGCCGTCAGCACCCTCTAAAAATTGATGAAAAACCAAAGACAAATGCTCTCTTAGTATTTCTAAACATTCTGAAATTTGCTCGATTTTGTCCATATCTTCCCATATGACAAGAGTAGAATTATCGTTTTTATAAAAATCTTTAAAAATTTCAAGATTTTTATACTCACTCAACTCAGGCGTCAAAAGTAGCCATTTATCGCTTTTAGAGATATAGTCTAAGTCCCATTGCTTAATATTTATCTGATTACATTTCTT
This sequence comes from Campylobacter concisus, assembly GCF_003048535.1. Taxonomy (NCBI): domain Bacteria; kingdom Pseudomonadati; phylum Campylobacterota; class Epsilonproteobacteria; order Campylobacterales; family Campylobacteraceae; genus Campylobacter; species Campylobacter concisus. Next base: position 118,713 of record NZ_PIRQ01000006.1, read on the forward strand.
TGATATAACGGTAAGTTTTTTGCATTGAGAAAATGAAGCCGTTTTAAGACCTAAACCAAATTTACCAAGTGCGATATCATCTCTTTTTTCATCTGGATTTTTTGATGATAGCCTCATAGCTTCTATTAATTCATCTTCGTCCATTCCCGCACCATTATCTAGAATGCAAAAAAACGGCTCAGGATGTTGTATGGCATAAATTTTTATATCATTTGCACCAGCAGATATGCTGTTATCAATTATATCTGCAACTGCCACTTCGAAAGTATACCCTATGTCGCGAAGCGATTTGATAAAATTTGCAACATTTGGATTAATTTCTATCGGATCCATCCAACACCGCTACAATCTCTTTTGCAATTTTTTCAACCATTGGCACAACAACAGAATTTCCAGCCTGCTTATACAACTGTGCTCTTGATATATTTGATGGGAGTATAAAGTCTCTTGAAAAGCCTTGTAAATTAAAGCATTCTTTTGGGGTTAATCTTCTTATTACACCATCATCTAATATAATTGGTATATTGTGTCCACCTGCACCCATATTTGCAGTTAGAGTAGGGCACACATTTGATTTATTAGGGCGAACATAATAGCGTCTATACTGATAAACAATATTTTCATCCACTACACTCTCTATCACTTTGCGGTGAATTTTATTATTTTTGTCGTTATAAATATCAGTCAAGGTAACGCACGAGTTATCTAGAAAGAATTTTATACTTTTTGGTTTCTTATTTGTTTCCTTGGGAATTTTAAACTTGCTAGATAGCAGATTGGCTTGTTTCGCTTCTTTTATATTTTCTTTTATAGGTTTTTCAAATAAATAGTCGTCTTCATCCTTAAAGCCTACAATATAAATTCTTTCCCTTCCCTGTGGTATATCTGTATACTTTGCAGCGTTTAATATAAATGGTATAAAAGAATATCCAGCTCTTTTTATCTCATTTCTAATGGTTTTAAAAGTTTCACCGTTATTATGAGAAGCTATGGTTTTAACATTCTCTAAAAAAAAGGCTTTCGGCCTTAACTCTTTTAGTAATCTTGATACTTCAAAAAAAAGCTTACCACGCTCATCTTCAAACCCTCTGCCATGTCCAGCAAGTGAAAAGGGCTGACAAGGAAAACCTGCTGTTAATATATCTATATCACTTAAATTTTTACCGTTTAACTTTTTAACATCTCCTTCAATGAGATTGGTACTGACGTGATTCAATCGGTAAGTTTTACAAGCATCTTTATCAATTTCATTTGCCCATACAACATTACAATTTGAATTTTTAAATGCTTGGCACACACCACCAACTCCAGCAAATAAACTTCCTACTCTGTAAGTCACAAAAAACCTTTTTAATTTTTATGAATTATATAACAATACTTATAAAATATAAAAGCATTTGGTTTTAGGGTAGTTGGTCTCAAATTCAACTTCTTTTCCTTAAGTGCTGTGCCACATGATATTGTTTTGCGTATAGTTTGCATTTTTATCCTTTATTTAATACCTAAAATAATACTAAATAAGATATAATAATAGTCTTAAAACTCATGCTTTAAAATTTACTCCTATTCATTATCATACGATACCATCTCTATTTTAGCCTTTAGTGTGTTTGCATTAATAGGCTTGGCATAAGTGTTTAGTAAAATTTTATACTGCTTTTCATGTCCTACTATCTGGGCTATAAGGTTAGCTTCTACCTCGCGCTGCACTAGATAGTCTATAAAGTAGTGTCTAAAAGAGTAGAAGGTCTTTTTAGAGTCTTTGTCTATAAACTTTCTTTGAATCTGGCTTCTAAAAATTTCAGAGAAGTCCTTGTTGCTTACCTTAAATATATTTCCGTTTTTCTTACTATTAACATATTCTAACAGACCTAGATCTATGAGCTTACTATGAATAGGCACAAATCTAATGCTATTTTTAGTCTTGGTGGTTTTACTATCGTTTGTATTTATATTAAAGCAGTAAATTCCATCTTTTAAGGCTATATCTTCCTTATGAAGCTGTGTGATCTCTTTTATCCTCATGCCACTATATGCAGCTATCATTGTGACATAATATAGCTCACTAGCCTCTATCCTTGTGCTTGGTGATTTGCCGCTTTGCTTGATGCTAGTTACTATATCAAAGATCTTTCTAGCTTCTGATACATCGTATGGAAGCACGGCTCTCTCACTAGGGTCTACATCTATCTTGACGTTCATTTTTGCAGTTATACTTCTGCTTATATAGCCACTATCAAAGCAGTAGTTAAAAAACTGAATAACCCTTATCATGTATTTTTGGATAGTAACTTCAGAGAGCTTGTCGTCTTTTTCGCTTAGCTTAAGTATTTGAGATAAATTTTTATCTTTGTACCTGCTCTTTTGGGCTAGTTTGGTTGGAATTTTATAGAGTAGCTCTCTAAATTCTAGCAAGTTATCCCTAGTTATATTAGCAACTGGTGCATCTTCCTTAAAAAATAAAAGCAGAAGCTTTTTTACACAGCCTACTAGTCTTTGCGTATCTTGCGACCATTTGTCTACCTTTTTGGTATTCGTTTCAAAAGTTTCAAATGCGTCTTTTAGACTCTTTTGATCTTCTAAATTTAAGGCTGTGACTTGGTGGCTAGAGCTATATGACGCTCCTTGCGGCACATGCCTTATCTCATACTCTTCCATCATTTGAACACTAGGGCTGATCATACTAAAACTACTCTCATCATCTAGTTTTATCTTGATATTTTTTGGTGGATTTGGGTCCATTATTATATCTTCTATGCTTCTATCACATCTCTTTGTTTTTACTAGCTTTAAATTTGAAGTTGAGCCATACTTTTGATCTAGTATGGCATAAACCGTTTCGCTAATCCTCTTAGCCATAGCCTTAATCTGCCCATCCGTAATAGGCAAACAGCCACTATCTTCAAGCTCTTTTATATTCTCTTGAAACGAAGCTATATCCTTGGCGTTAAATGAGGTAGGTGTGACTTTAGTATCATTAGAGCCATCTTCAAGGAAAAAGTGCTCACGTTTGTCGTAAAAGAGCACACTGCTCTTTTCAAGCTTTGATACAAGATAGTCAAGTGTTAGTATGTTCTTCTCTAAAAGAGTTTGCCCTATACTCTCCTTATCCTTACTACCAAGAGTGCCAGTAGTATTAGCGATATTACTTATATCCTTAATTAAAGTTTGAGGTAGGTCACCATCTATCAAGCTTTGCTTAAAGTAGTCATTGAGCGCATTTAGAAATTCTACATCTAGTTTCTTATTAAGAAGAGAGTGCTCTTTGATGCTCTTACTAAGCTTTACTTTCATAAACGAATTTACAAAAGATTGGATTATGCTATCACTAAGATTCATGTGAACCGCCCTTTTTATCAGGTAAAGATTATTGTCTAGAATCTTAGCCCTTTTTCTAGCTTTTTCCAAGAGATTTGTGGATGTGGAGAAACAAATTTCTCGCTTTTCGTTAAAAAACTTTCTGATGCTTGGAGTAAGTGTGGCTCTATAATAGTATATGCCGTTTCGTTCCCTTAAGTGGTGTCCCATATTTAATAGTCAACCGGTCAAAAATGGAACAGTTTTATGTAATCACTAAGCAAAAAATCGTCTAAAGTGCGTATTTCAGGCTTTCAGGAGCTTATATAAAAAACCCTCATAAGCCGGAGGTCGGGAGTTCAAGTCTCCCCCGTGACACCATAAATACCTAAACTACGATGTTTCTACAATATTATATTGCAGTCACCTTTCATGAAATATAGCTTAATGTTTGTAGCAAAATAAAATTTTATGTAGCAAATTCTTAAGCTTGCAGTAATTTTAACACGTTTTTGTAAAATTTTTAAAAAACAAGTAAAATTTTTTAACGAATAATCTACTATAATATAATCTGTCACTTTGCCGGGTTAAATTTTTATCATAGTTTAAATAAAATAAGTATAGATGTATAGTAGAAATGGCGTTTGTAGCTATTGAATATTGGCTAAAAAATATTTTTGATGATTATTATACATTCATACCCCTAGCGATAAAACACAAAATAGAGATAGGCTGCATAAGCATCACGAGATCCTGCGTATGTCAAATACTGGCTACCATTTATAAAGATAAAAGAGTCAGAGTATTTAAAGGCAAAATTTGAGAATTTGTTTGGAGAGTATTTGGTGCGCAATTGATGATGATGCAATAATTTTTATTTGGTAATTTTAAGATATTTGTTTCGATTCCTCATATAAATACTAGCATTAAGTAATTCATAAGTATTTTTATGCTATACAATCAATTATAAGCAAAAACCCCTTGATATATCGTGCTTTTTAAAACATAAAATCATTTTTTTATTCTACTTACTATCAAATTCATTGACTCGACTATAAAAAAAGATTATAATGCTCACAATTTTTAAAAATAAAATATTTTTAACCAAAGGAGGTTAAGATGATCAAAATTAGTTAGAAGCAGAGGTTCTGTTTAAGTGTTAGAAAAGAACCTCTACGATAAATTTTAGCGTTTTTATTGTAACCGTTCTCTACTTTTAAACTACTTAAATAAGAACTTCATTAATACCAACCATATTGAGTTTATTGGGCAAACTATAGGTATGTCTATTTTGGTGAGATGGCTATTGCTGTCTTTATAAAATTTTAAAAAGTCATAGGAGAAAAACATGGCTAATAAAAAAATGCTTTTAAATGATTTAAAAGCTATCAGAAAAAATAAAATAAAACAGGAGATTAAACAAGCATGCATTGAAGCCTTGTTTCCACAAAAAGCTACGATCAAAGAGTGCAGGCTAGTAATCGAAGATCGTTTTGGTATCAAGCTATCAAATAATGAGTTTTCCAAATGGAAGAAAGAATATGAGGCAAAAAATGCAAACCAACCCTCTGATGCATGTCATATTCTCGGTTCCAAAGAAGACGAAAAAAACGATGAGGAACTAAGCAATGGCACTAACAATCAAGAGTAGTGATACAGCAGTTGCGGCAAACGCAGTAATTGCTCTACAAGAACATATCGAAATTGGTAATAAGGTTAGTGAAAATATTAGAAATAATATTGAACTTTTTAATCAAGCCGCAGATAGCTTTGATAAAAGCTTTAAAGAAAAAATAGAACTTATAGAGCAAGGAGGTATTGAACTTATAAATGCAACAAAAGAGATTCAAAACAACTTTCAAAATACTCTAAAGAGTGCAGATAAAACTATATCAAAGATTAACTCATCTTTTACCTCTTTGATGAAAAAGATAGCATATGTGTTAATTACCATTGTGTTTATAGAAGCACTCTTCTTTTTTGGCTACTTGTTTTATGATAGCCATAAGACAAATGAAACCAAATCTTCACTACAAAATAGGCTAGATAAAGCACTTTATAACGTGTCTAATCTTCAAGGCTTTATTATCCATATTTACAACCAAGATGGTCAAAAAGCTAGCGAGGATTTTACTAAATGGCTAAACACAAATGGTGACAGCAATGTTCAGTAGCAAGCAAATTTTTCTAATAGCAAGACACATACAATGTATGACACTTCGTTTTCATACCTTGTATAATCTTGCTCTGCCGAGGGCTACAATGCTAGATATAAGAAGCGTTAAAACGCTTCTTCTCGCTATCACATTTTATGAAAGGATATCATATGTCAAAAAATGTCAAGGATAAGGTGCTCTCCGCAAGGATCACTTATCAACAATACGATAAGCTATCTAAAATAGCCCTAGAGTTAGATATGTCAAGATCAGAAATCATTTCCTACCTTATAGATAATGGCACTGTAAATTCTGAATCCATAAAAAAGAAAGAGCTATATCCAGCAATCATTGCAAATTTTGCTAGACCTTTTAATAACATTAATCAAATAGCAAAGAAACTAAATATAGCTTATAAGACCAGTGGTAATATAGCTTTAGAAGTGATACTGCGAGCACAAGAAGATTTGTACAAAATTCAATCAATCCTAACTGAAATTTTAAGCCTAATAAGGAGTAGATATGATAGTTAAGATCTCAAAAGGAGAAAAGGGCATAGCTGATTATCTAAAAACTGGCAAGAAAAGAGATTCAAAGCTAACTAGAGATGAAAAAGATGATAGATTGCCACTGGCTGGGAATTTAGATCTTATCGAGATGTCTGAAAAGCACCAGAGCAATAAAAAGAGTAAAAAATATAACTACTATCACATATCCTTGTCATTTACTTCAGAGGAGTGGAGCAGACTATATGAAAGTGGCAATATAGATGAGCTTATAATGGATTTTTTGAGGCTCACTTTCCCAAATCACGACATAGATGAGCTACTTTTTTATGCTGAAGCTCATCTGCCTATAATCAAAGAAGAGCCATATATTCCTCGTCCAGAAGGGGCACTAGAAAACAGAGTATTAAATAAAAAACATAAAAATGGCGAACCGCTAAAAAGAGAGCCTCATATTCATCTGATAGTCTCTTTTGAAAATATGAAATTTACCCATAGTGTAAAAACCGGTGGAGTTATATATACAAAAGGTGCAGCCAAGCAACAAATAAAAGCTGTTATGGCTAAATCAGCAGAAAAATTTAAAAGAGTGGTTAATGACATCTTATCTAACAAGTATGGTCTAAATAATATAGAGCCTTTAGGTATGGATGAAGACCAACTAAATAAACAATATGAAAGCTTTAAAAGTGCAGCACAAAAGGTTAAGAAAGGCAAAGAAAAAGATACACAGATAAAGATAGAAACAGATGTTGTGATCGAGCCAAAAGCTAATACAAAAGAGCAAAATATAAGTGTTGAAGAGTTACTAGCTGATGCTAAAAATTCTACAGCTGATTATCTATTAAGAATGATAGAAGAAGATGAGAGTTTCAAAAAAGACTATTATGATAGGGCAAAGAGGCTTAACGCAATGGATATAAGAGAATTTTTGCCTATGATCAATGCAAAATTTAACATTACCGCAAAACCTGAAATGGTAAATGACAAATATAAAGTAAGAGTGGATGGTTTTAATGGAACTTATAATCTAACTGACCTAATGTGTAAGATAGTCTATAATGGCAGAAAAGGAGCGTTGTTTCACGTAGTTAATGAGCTAGAGCAAATGCTTATAGAGCTTGAGGCCAATAAAAATGAGCCAAAGATAACATTAAGTGTAAGTAGTGACTTTGGCACGCCAAATAAAGACCCAAAAGCTCAAGTGTTAAATAGCTGGAAAACGATACAAATAGAGCCATACAATCTAAAATCAATACTTAAAAACTATTCAGCTATATCAGTGGCAAGTTTCAAAGATAAAAGTGAAGAAGCTAGCAGTATTGATGGCATAACTCCTACGCTTATATATGATATAGATAACTCTAAATTTACTGCAAATGATGCTCAAAATTTACTACAAAGTAAAGGAATAAAAGGCTTCATACACCCAACCACCTATCAAGCGCCAGACACAAAAGTAGAGAAATTTAAACTCATCATACCCACAACAAAGACTCCAAGCTTAAATGAATATGATGAATACATAAAAGAGATAACAAGAGAGCTTGGGTTATGTAACATAGTAAATAACTCCAGCTTGCATCCTAGTAAATTTCACTACACTCCAGTGCCAGGATCTGAACTTGTAAGCATTAGTGGAAAAACTTTTGATAATACAAGAGCCATTGAAGATGCTGGCTTAAAAACAGATATTAATAATATGGATATTAAAGCCATATATGAAGATTTACAAAATCTAAGAAAATATGAGCTTGGTCATGAAACAAAAGATACCAACTCACATATTAAAAGAACAAGCTACCAAGCTATATCATCAAAGATTCCGATAAAAGAGTTAATAGAATACTTTGAAGAAAACACTATGGTTAAAAAATATGAAGATTGTCAAATACTTTTTAATAATAACAGTAGATATCTATACTTGCCAGAAGAAAACACAGCCTATTCTTTTAACCAAAATAGACACTATACTCCATATATCTACATTAGAGATAAATTTTATGAAGCAGCTAGAAAGATAAAAACTGGATTTTATGATGATGACGATCTCATTAAAAAGCTAGGTATTACACAAAATGAATATGAAGGCTTCGTAAAAGGCATCGATTACCATCTAGATATAAATAGATACTATTTAGCTTTTATAAATAGAACCGAAAACTTTAAAAAATATCTATCAGATATAGTTCGAATTAACTACCAAGGCCTAATTTATAACATAAAAACCTATATGAAAAATTGGCAGGATATGCAAGGTTTTAATAAGCTAAAGGAGCGTTATAAAACAGATAAGATATATCTAACAAATGATCATATATCTTTTGGTTCACTAAAAATAACAAAGCAAGAGCTATACGATCAAGGACTTGATAAGAACTTTGGGATAGAGCAAACAAAACAACCATCAAATATAATAGAGACCAAAGAACAGAATATAAAGTCAGGATATGATAGTTTGGAGAGGTAGACTATTACGAGCTGTTATAGAAGCCAAATTATTAGCCATCTCTCACCCCATAAATCCAAACGGCAATGCAAACATATCATCATCTAGCTTCATAGCCGTATCTCCAGCATAAAAAACTATGCCCTTATCAAATTTATTTTGTAAATTCTCTTTTAAGTGGTAGATATGCTTAAAGTCATCTTTGCTGATAGTTTTTGAGGATTTGACCTCTATGGCTATGAGCTTACCCAATATCTCAAGGATAAAGTCTATCTCTTTTTGATCGCTCGTTCGGTAGTAGTATATATTGGCTCGTTTTTTACTACTAGTATTTGCTTTTAGAAGTTCGTCAAATACAAATGTTTCATATATTGCGCCTTTGTATGGCGAGCTAGCAAGCTCATTTGGTGATGAAATTTGTAGCAGATGCGATAGTACTCCGGTGTCAGTAGCAAAAATTTTAGGTGTTTTTATAAGCCTTTTTAGAGCATTATTAAAATACGGCTGAAGCTTTTGGATCTGGTATGTATGCTCCAGCACGCTAAAATAGCTATCAAATGTCTTATTATCAAGCCCAGACTCCAAGCATAGCTCGTTTTTGTTAAAGATATTGCCACTTCTTAGCATACACAATCGGTACATAGTGATAAATTTATCCATATTTCTTATGTTACCTATCTCTTTGGCGTCTGATTCTATATATGTTCTTATATATGAGCTAAACCAGAGATATTTTGATTTTTCAGAGCTTATCTTTGTGATCTCTGGGTAACCGCCATTTATGATCTTTTCAGATAAGCCGTCGTTGTCATATTTTCTAAACACCAGATGGCCTATATCGCTACTTAAAATATCTATCAGATTTTCATCACTATGACTTAACTCTTTTTGAGAAAGCGGGTAAAGCTCTACTATGCCTATCCTGCCAGCAAGCGAGTCGGATATATCTTTAAAGCCTTTTAAATTTGCAGAGCCAGTTAGTATGAACTGCCCATTTGTTCTATCTTTATCTACAAATTCTTTTATGGCAACAAGCAGTATTGGTACTCTTTGTATCTCATCTATCACGATAGGCTTATTACAGTGCTCTATAAAGCCTTTGGGGTCGTTTCTTGCGGATTCATATATGTTTATATCGTCAAGCGTTACGTAGTTTGGTATCTCTAAATTTAAAGCAAGGGTTGATTTACCAACCTGTCTAGCCCCGCTTATCAAAAGCACTGGAAAGCTTTTCATATACTCTTTTATCTCATTGGCTATGGCTCGTTTTATATACATAGTGCTTTATCCTTAAATATTTAGGAGTATAATACTATAATATATAAAATTTTACAAGGATGGTTTGGTTAAGATAATTGTATATTTAAATTTAATTCGAACTAAAACTGGTAAGATTAAGTCAGCCACTGTTATTTTTTATCACACTGAGTATTTTATTGGTAGGGTTTTAAGCAATATCACCTCAGATCTTAATATTGACAAATGGCAGTTAAATTTTCCCTCAAAAGGAGCAGCGCAATAACCATTTTTGGAATATTGCACAGGCTCTTTTATGCTGCGACCTAACTTACCAATAAATTTTTACCTCATAACTTTATCCAGTAGCGATTTGTAGCTATCTACTACGTCATAGACCACACTATCACTACTTATAGCCTTAAAATGCTCCTTTGCGCAGTGGATTTTAGACTTTTCGACTTGGCGAAGCTGCATAGAGTTCATAGACCCATTGGTCTCTGCAACAAAATAAATATGCTTAATATTGCCCTCATAAAACGCGATCGCCCAGTCGGGGTTGTATTTTCTCACAGGCGTGCTTATATAAAGCCACTTGGAAGCTTAACATAAACCGCAACGTCCTTGCTTGCATCTAGTTCCATTGCAAAATTCTTCTCATTCGTCGAGTCATATACGACATGATCGTAAAGATGTTTTTTTATTTTAACTGCATTTTTTTCAAGCTGACCTTTTATCGTAGGATCCGTAAAAACCGCGGTATCGTATTTTTCATCTAGCGCATTATAAGTAATATGCTGTATAATCGCCGTCGCTTTTTCATCATTCTTAAGAGCAGCTGCTTTTCTTTGAGAATTTTAGATTCTAACGCTAAAATTTGCCTTTGTAAAAGCTCCTTTTGCTCCAACCTAGCTACAGACTCTTTGAGGCTTTCGCCTAAAATCAAATTTTGTAATTTATCGCCAGCTATTTGACGAATAAAATTTTCATAGGCTGTGTCAAGATTTAAGCTTTCTAGCTTTAAATGCAAATCTTGCTTGTTTTGCCAGTCGGTATAGTAGTAAGAATTTACTTTAAAAGCCATATTTCCAGATATAGTGGCCTCTTTGTAGCTAATGCAAACTTTATATCTGTCTTGGTACTCTAAGATAAAACTATATGATATGGCGCCAGCCTATCTATGTGGCGCAATAGCTCACCATCTAGGCTTGGGCTCTTTAAAGATACCTCAAAGACTTCGAACTCTTTTGCGAGATCGCCAGCTGCAAGATTGATAGTTGAGGACGCAATTTTATTGCTCCAAATAATTTTATCTACTTGCCCTATGAATATTTTTTTCAAAGCAGATGATATCTCTAAATTCTAAGTTCTATCTTACATGTTTTATAATCCATATTAGCAAGATTAATTTTAACTTTTTTATCCACAGTGAACAATTCTCTTATTAATTATAAGGTAACTAATAAATCGTGTGGTTTCTAATATACTAAAATAGACTCAAAGGTCGTTATAGCACTCAAAAAAGGATAAAGAATATAGAATAAGTTTTAGAAAATCTGATTAAAATTTTAAAGATCAATAAGATAAATTATCATAGAATAGTGAAATATCGTTTTGGATAAGTTCGAGATGATATTTAATAGGAAACAATATGAAATTTAAAGATTTTAAAGAAAAAAACAGTAGCAACTATGACTTTTTCACAGCTGATGAGATGAGCTATAAAGAATTTGTAAAACTAAGCTTTGAAGAGTTCTTAGCTAACGACAACAGCTCCAAATGGCAGCTTAGTATAGATGACAAGAGGTTTGACTCGTTTCCAAATTTCACCCAAAAACATCAAATTTGCATATCGAATTTAGACTATGAAGATAATGTTTTTCAGTTTAGAATTTGCTCTGAAAATAACGTATCAAGCCTTGGCTACCGCATGTTTACGAGCTTTGATAGCATACATAAAGACTTTGTCACAGACGATATTAAGCACTCTGATGAAGTTATGATGGCCCTAAAGCTTGGCGAGCTTAAAGAGTTTCCTTGCATATCAAAATGCGGCTGGTGGATCAAAGATATCTGGCGAGATATGTATCCTATCTTAGACGAGACTAACAGCGAGGAATTTGTAGCTGGCATTATAAAAAACGAATTTACCAAAAAGATGACCGAGATAAATGAGTGCCTAAAAAACGCTCAAGATGGCTGCAAGCTTGACGAAATTATTGCTAAACTAAAAGATAAAATCAACTAAATTTAGAAATTTCCACCCACAGCACAAGAGCTAGCTGGATATGAAGTAAGTCCGTAGTCAGCCGACTCCACGTTATAAAAGTCCAAATTTGCACTTCGTGAGATGATATATTCAAAGCCTTTTTGATTTAGCTCGATCAAAATTTCAAGCTCCGTATCTCTTTTGCAGACTATGCTTTCAAAAAAGTGAGAGAAGAAAGAAATTTTGGTATTTTCCTTTTGCATTGAGTGATTTAGCATGAGCTCCATGTTGCTAAAAATTTTAAAGATTGTTTGATTTGTCTCAAATTTACCAAATCTAGCATAATAATTTTGCAAATTTGCGTCATTTAGTACGATGTTTTTGGTGCAGTTTTTAGTGATCTGCTCGTAAATAAGACCAAAAAGCTCAATAGAGGCATTTTGATTATCCATCACTCTATTTTCGTGATTTGTGACTACTACAAAGCCATCTTTTATCTCGTATTTTTCATTTTTATAATAAAAGCTAACATTTGCCACCTCTTGCTCAAAGCGCTTTTTATAAGCAAAAGAGAGATAGTTTAAAACGCCCATTTTATCGATAATAGCCGAGCTTCTTACGCCACCATCTAGCTCGTGCTGCATGAAGTATCTTATGAAGCTACCTTGCTCTATATCAAAGCTATTTAAATACTCGATCTTATCAAGATAGATGCAGCGGTAAAGCTTTACAAATTCTGGATTTAGCCTAACATTTATCTCATCTTGTAGCTCGCCATATTTGTCGGTTTGCTCTGCATCTATAAATTCGATTATATTCATCTGCTTTTCGATCTTGTCTTTAACAAAGATCGAAATTTTCACGTCCTGCATCTCATAAAAGCACTTTATCGTATCGGTGGCACTTTTTGTGATATCTGTTTTAAATTTCTTAGCAAGCTCTGCTTTTTTAAGGGTGAGTGAAAAGTCGCCATTTTTTAGTTTATTTTGTGAGTACAAAAGATAGAGTAGCTGCTCATAGACCATGAGATGTGAGTAGGTTAAAAATGTATTATCCACCACGATGACGTAGTAGCAACGCGTTATAGAGTACCTTTTATTATTTTGCAAAAATTCATCATAAATTTTTAATTTGCTTGGGGATTTACATACCTTAAAAACATCATATGATTCTAAAAATATATTTTCCATTACTGCCCCTTTTTACCTTTGCAAAAATATTACATAACTATTCTTTAAGCTAATTTGAATTTACAAACTAACTAATAAAAATAATTCTATAAAAATTAATATTAATTTAATTAAATATAGATTAATTATATAAAATATTTTTGTATAAATCTATTTTTATTTACAAATTTTTATTTTATAAAGTAGAAATTAGCTATAAAAATATATTTTTTAAACTAAATTTAATAAATATAGTTATATTATTTTTCTCAGATAAGCATGCTTAGATTTTAAAATTTACAAATTGGGAGCTCAAAATGGAATTTCTAATTTTGACGCTATTTCTGATCAGTGGTCTTATCTTATATATAAAGCCGCAGATGAAAAAAATAGCAACGTCCTGCTTGGCTTTGGGGTGCGTAATACTGGTTGCACTAGAGTTTTACGTAAATTTATGGGTAGTCTTGCCAATAGGCAACTTTTAGGAGGGCAAGATGCAAACGAAACAAAATGAAATCCCAGCAAACGAACAAGGCTTTTTCAACCTTATGTCACTAGCCATCACCGCTCTTGTGGCACTTCCAGTTGGTATCGCCTGCTTGGTGCTTGGCTTTGGACTAGGTGATAACCCTTGCATAATGTGCTGGGCCGAGAGGATCACGATGATAGCTATCAGCCTAATAGCACTTTTCATCATCAGGTACGGACTAAAGCCTGGCTATCTGGCAGCACTTTTACTAATGGCTTGCTGGGGCATATTTAACGGCTTTATCCACTACAGCCTAGATGGAACATTTGGTGGCTATCTTGACATCAAACAAGGTTTTGGCCTTGAAATTTTAGGTGCCCACACTCAGTTTTGGGTTATGGTTGTTGATTTTTGTGTGATCATATTTTTGGCTCTTATATTTTTGTTTAGCAAAAACTTAGGCCTTATAATGCAAAAAAGCTCAAATGGCGAATACGGCGACTTTCTAAGCTACTTGCCACTTGGCAAATTTGCAAATTTGGTCTTTATCGTGATCATACTTGCAAACTGCGTTCAAGCCTTTATAGCTTCTGGTCCACCACCATATCTAGGATCTAGCACACCACCTAGAATGAGCATCGATCCTTCAAAATGGTTCTGGGAAAAAGACCACTGGGATAGCTCACTTGACTTTAGATTTGACTGGAACCCTGAGCTTCCAGACCTAGTAAAGTAAGGAGTAAAAGATGAGAAAGATAATATTTTTTATCGCATTAGCAAGCCTTGCTTTTGGTTTTAGCTTTGACATGGATAGCAAAAATGGAGCTATCCAAAACATAAAAGAGTTAGGCCTTAAAGATACGCTCACTCTAAATTTGCAAAATGATAATGCAATAACTGGAGCTGACTACGATGAAGGCAAAAAGCAGTTCGCTCTTGTCTCAAACGACAATGAATTTTACATCGCAGATGAGAATTTAAAGCCTCTAAGTTATGCTAAGCACGACCGCCATTTTATAATGGAGATGGAAGCAACAGTCGGAGCTACTTGGTACAAAAAAGAGCTTGGCATGATAAGTTACAACAAGACTTTTGTCTTCTATGAGCCAGCTAGCAACCTTAGTAAAGATGAGCAAAATAGCCAGTGGAGGCACCTATTGGCTGGATATGACGCGTGGAAGCTAAATGACCTTGGTAACAAGGGCAGATTTTCTACCATTAGATCAAAACAGCAGTACATCTTAGGCTGGGACTACCTAGAAAGTGAGAATAAATTTTTCACAGCTAGCGTGCCAAATGACGTTAGAGACTACTGGAGTGTCGCTATATTTGACGGCGACGATAAGATGATCTTAGAAGAATTTGTACCAAAAGCTGGAGCAAATTTACAGCTAAAAGAGGGTAGAAATTTAAACAACTACTACATTACTGGCATTGACGTAGAGCCCGATGCGCTCTATCTTTTAAGCAAAAATTTCTCAACTATTTTAAAGTTAAATTTGACCACCAAAGAGATAGACGAGGCGTTTAGTTTTAGTGGGGTAAATAACCCAAGAGCATTAGCGATCAAAGATAATAAATTTTACATCTTCTCACGAGAAGGCAAAGAGAATAAAGTTTTTATCTTTGAGATGAAATAGCCATCAAATTTAAGGAGAAAACATGCAAAGACGTTCTTTCCTAAAAGGCACCGGAGCAGCTCTAGCAGCAGCTGGAACAGCTCCTAGTCTATTTGGTATGGAGCAATTTGAGGTGGATTTTAACCCAAAATCCTATAAGAACGAGGAAAATGTAGAGTACCACTACCTAACCTGTCCTAGAAACTGCCGTGATGCCTGTTCGATGATCGCTGAGATCAAAGACGGCAAAATGGTAAGCATAAAAGGCGATCCAAAACACCCTCTAACGCAAGGCACAGTCTGCGTCAAGGGTCACACCTACGCCATGCACCTATATAACGCCGACCGTATCATGCACCCTATGAAAAGAGTCGGCAAAAAGGGCGAAGGAAAATGGGAAAAGATAAGCTGGGATCAAGCCCTAAAAGAGATAGCCGCAAAGCTAACTGAGATAAAAGAGAAATTTGGCGGCGAGGCTTTGACTGAGTTTGTCTACTCTGGCAACGAAGGACATATCTCGAAAACTATCGCACCGGGAAATTTCTTTGAAAAATATGGAGCCACAAGGCTTGTTAGAAACCCTTGTGACTGGCCAAGATACGCGGGTACTCCTAGCGTTATAGGTACTGACTTCTCAAAAGATGCACTTGAGATCGATGAGAGTGATATGTACATTAGCTGGGGATCAAACGAAGCTTACACAGCCGTACACTGGATAAGATTTGCTCACCGCGTTAAAAAAAGAGGCGGAAAGATCATCGTTATAAATACGATAAGAATTCCTCTTGCAAACCAAGCTGATATGTTTATCCAGCTAAAACCATCTAGTGACCCTGCATTTTGTCTAGCGGTCTGTAAATTTTTAATAGAAGAAGATCTATATGATCATGAATTTGTAGAAAAATACACAACAGGCTTTGAAGATCTAGTGCACGAGTGCTCACTCTATACCTATGGCGAGCTATCTGAGATGTGCGGAGCAAGTGTGGATCAGATAAAAGTCTTTGCTAGAGAGTACGCTCACGCAAAAGCACCAGCTATCATGCACGGCGACGGCGGACAAAGACACTTTAACGGAGCAAGACTTGTTCGTGCGGTTACATTTTTACCAGTTTTAACTGGCGCCTTGACAAAGCTTGGTGGCGGACTATTTTGGGCATATGTGCATGTAAAAGGCTGCTTTAATTTCGACAACTGTATGCCAGACCTATCTCCAAAAGATAAAGATGGCAAAAAGATAGAAAGACAGCAAGTAAGCTATATAGAATTTGGTAAAGGCATACAAAAAGAAAATCCAACATATCTTGACAAGCCTATAAACACGGTCATTAGAGCATGTATCAACTACAACTCAAATTTAATGGTAACAGCGCCAAATACAAATTTGATCAAAAAACGCATAATGGACGATGACTTCTTCTTAGTTGTCCTTGATCCATATGATATCGATACTTGCGACTATGCTGACTATGTGCTACCTGGTGTTACATTTATGGAGAGTGAGGATATCCAAAACGACCAAATTTCTGGATATGTTTGTTACAACGCTCAAAGTGTAAAACCTCTTGGCGAAGCTAAGACAAATTTAGAGTTCTTCAACGCTCTTGCAAAAGCGATGGGCTATACAGAAGAGTGCTTTAACTGGGATAGCGAAACAGTTTGCAGACGCTTTTTGGATACAGAATTTGCCAAAAAACAAAACATCACCTATGAAAAACTAAAATCAGTCGGCTGGATCAAGCCATTTAGAACGCCTGAAACGATGAAAGATCAGTTCCCGTACTACCCTTATACACCAAAAGACAAACTAATATTTGGTACAAAGAGTGGAAAATGCGAGCTTTACTCACAAACCTTTAAAGACGCAGGATATCATCCAGTAATAGACCTTGAAACTGACTGGGACTACTATGAAAAGAGCAATAAATTTGGAAAAGACTATCTCAAAAAATATCCGCTTTATTTCATGACGCCAGGTACTCAGCTCCAAGACAACTCAAACTGGGGCAATATGCCTTATATCCTAAAAAGGGTTATCGTTAAAGGCAATGCTGAGTTATTTATGACACGTGAAGATATGGAGGCTCGCGGTATCAAAAACGGAGACACAGTTGAGGCAACAAATGAAAAGGGAACAGCCGTCTTTACAGCAGTCGAGACAAATCAAATGAACCCAGGCATAGTCTATGCGTGGAACAACATCTGGGTAAAAGTGACTAAATCAAGAACTGGGGCAAATATACTTTGCTCTGATGGCGTTAGTGACCTAGGAAATGGCTCAACCTATACAGCTAGCTTTTGTGAAGTAAAAAAAGCAGCTAAACAAGAGATGTAAAGGGGTCTAAGATGAAAAGAAAACAAGGTTTTTTATTTGATTATAACTTTTGTATAGGCTGCAAGGCTTGTGAAATTTCATGTCAAGTCTATCACAACCAAGATCCAGATATAAACTGGAGACATGTTGATGGTCTTATGATACATGAAGATGGCATAGAAAAAGAGATCTTTATAACTCACTCTTGCCATCACTGCGACGAGCCAGCCTGTATGGATGTCTGCCCAGTTGGGGCTTATATCAAGCTAGAAAATGGCGTCGTACAGCCACTTCATGATAAGTGCATAGGCTGTGGATACTGCTTGATGGCTTGCCCTTACGGCTCTATCACAAAAGGCAAAGATGGCAAGGCTCAAAAGTGCAATCTCTGCGCTGAAAAACTTGAGCGTGGCGAAGAACCAGCTTGTGTGGCGGGCTGTCCATGTGGAGTACTAAAACTAGTTGATAGCAACGTCAGCGATAGCGCTGGTATGCAAAAAGAGATGCCAGGCTTTAAGCACTTCTTTACCAAGCCAAATATCCGCTTTTATCCAAGAATGAAGCGAAATGAATTCATACACTAAAGAGTAAAAGATGGATAAGGTCAAAGAAAAGCTTAGTGTTAGCCTTAGTGTTGAAGACTTTTTAAGGCGATTTTTCTTAGTGGAGCTTAGAGAGCAAAATTTAGATGAGCTCATAAGCCTAAGCCTTAATTTTAGTGATAAATTTAAAAATCACGACTTCATACTTTGGCTAAATAAGTGTAAAGATGATCTAAATTTGCTAGACGAGCTAAGATATGAATTTAATAGGCTTTTTGTAGGGCCAAGACACCCAAAAGCTGAGCCATATGAGTCGGTTTATTTTGATTATAAAACGATGTTTGGCGAGAAGACTATGCAGGTACGAAGCTTTTATGAAAGCTCTGGACTAAAGCTTAGTAAAGAGCAGTTTGATAAATTTCCAGATGACTTCATCGGATACGAGCTGCAATACCTTTACTTTCTAAGTTTCAATGCCTTACAAGCAGACGAAAAAGAGAAAATGGATGAAATTTTACATAAAAAATATGACTTCATCCGCACTCATCCGTTTGAGTGGTTTTATAAATTTAGCTCTCGCTGTAAGGAAGCTACAAATTTAGAAGCTTATGTGAGCTTTGCTGATTTTTTAAATTTATATCTTGAAAACGAGATAGAGCAATCAAGAGCTCTTCTAACTTTTAAGAGTTAAAGGATAGATAATGGAACAAACAACTTGGGGATGGCTCATAGTCATCTATCTATTTTTGGGCGGTTTAGGCGCCGGGGCATTTTTGTGCTCGGCTTTGGCTTATAAGGGCTTTTTGGGCTCGTTAAACGAGAGATTTTATAAATTCGGCTTTCTGCTAGCACCCGTTGCGGTAATAATAGGAACTGCGCTTTTGCTATTTGACTTGGCACCGAGCGCCGCGATAAATCCTCTTAAAATTTTACAGCTCTATACGCGCCCGGTTTCGATGATGAGCATAGGTACGTATCTACTTACGTTTTTCATCGTAGTCAGCGTTTTGGTGCTTTTGCAGATCAAGAAGAGTGGTAAAATTTGCGATATGATGCTCACGCTCGGAGCTATTTTGGCGCTTGGAGTGATGGGATATACGGGGCTGCTGCTTTACGTCGTAAAGGCGATCCCGCTTTGGGCAAGCGTGTGGCTGCCGATTTTATTTACGATATCCGCGATCTCTACAGGGCTTAGCGCAAATGCCGCCGCTACGCTAAATGCGGGGCACGGGCTAAGCCACTGCGCGCATAAATTTCACGTCGTTTTAGTCGCACTTGAGATTGTTGCGGTGCTAGCGCTATTTGCTAGCGTGAGAAGCGAGGCTGCGGGCATGGCTAGCGTGACTAAGATAGTCAGCGGCTCGCTTGCGCCGATGTTTTGGATAGGCTTTGTCGTGTTTGGGCTTGCTTTGCCGCTGCTAGGCGGAAGCAAATTTATGCTTCGCAGCTGCAGCGTGAATGCGGACGGCAGTGTCTGCGCGCACGGTGGCGAGGAGGTAAAAAGCTGTGTTTATAACGAATACGGCGTGCTTGTGGGCGGCTTTTGCCTAAGAGCATTTATCGTACTCGGCGCGGTATATATATTTTAGTTTCTCCCTTTTTCTGATACTTGGGTCGGATGAAAGTCCGACCTTTTTAAATTTAGCTTTAAAATGCAATTTCAGATGGATTGCTAAAAGCGACGTAGCGTTAAGCGACTCTTGATTTTAAATAGGCCACCTGAAAATTATTGATAAGCTATTTTTATTTATAAATTACTCTAATTTTTTCAGCGAAACTTTCTGATATATGGAACTCACTAGATTTAATATGTTTTAACGCTTGAAATGGCTTACCTGATTTGCCGCAATTATATCCAAGCTCCTGCTCAATATCGTTTACAAGCTCTACAGATAAGCCTAGTTCATTATTTATTTCATCTAAAATTGCTTTGGTTGCAGAATCTGCCGCACCTATTGCTTGCTCTGATTTATTTTCTTGATGATCTTTGTCATATACCGAAACGTATGGAATCTTAAATTTGTTCATTAACTTAATGTATAAAGGAATATTTTGTTTTGAACCACAATCGATAACAGTATAACTATGCTTGAACACTCCCAACTTATCTGCTAATGCAGGAAGAATCACTTTATCAGTTTGTCCTTCAACTAAAATAACTTTTTCAGCAAAAAATAATTCACCTCTATCTGGATTAATCCAATAAGACAAATTCCATTCATTCTTTTGGTTTCCATCAAATAGATCCTCCTCGCATTGAGTTACTTTACTACCATATTGCTCATTTTCTTTCTTAATAATGTAAATAGATTTATATTTATCAATACTAATAAGATTACTCGAATGCGTACATAAGATGACTTGATTTCCACTAGTAGATAATTCAACAAAACTGTCAAATAAAGATCTTTGTGCTTGTGGATGTAGATATAATTCAGGCTCTTCAAAAATAAAATAGCGAGATTTTGAAACTTTTCGATTTGTTGTTTCAGAATCCTGATTAGATTGCAACTGGCGTTTTGCGATTAACTGAATTAACGCAATTGTTACTGCACGTTGTAAACCATGTCCTTTACGAGCAATATCCGTGCGTGTGCCATCATTAATCCATACTGAAGCATTCGATTTTAGAACAGAATCGATATCTGGAATATTCAATTCAATATCAAAATAAGCATTCCAAGATAATAATTCCTTTGATAATTCATTCTCTAAATCAGATAATTGCTTTGGTCTTTCTGTATTCTCAACTCCATTAATGTATTTACTGAATTTAGAGAATAAATTAGCTAATTGTTGTTTTGTTCCTTGCCAATCTTCATTATGCTGAGACATAGTTTCCACGACTTCTCCCAGTAATTTACCGAAAACGCTGGTATCTTTTGATGCGAAGTCATCCGCAGCATTTTTTATTGCAGGCAAGAAATAAACTTCCCCAAAAATCCCTTTTGCAACAGATTTAAGCCCCATAAAATTTGTTTTTTCCAGTTCGTAGCTAAAAGTTAGATTTCTAATATTTGATTGAATATACTTTTGTTGTGCTTCTATTATCTGTTGTTTACTTAATCTTCCAGTAGGTGGTAAATATGGGTAAAAGGGTAAGCTATTAGCGGTTTCACGACTCGTATAATTTCCTGCATTTTCTTCTTTTAAATAATCTTCCAAACAAGTTTGTATCCATCCTTTGTATTCAAAACTTCCTCCTAAATAAGCTACTTTTCTGACTTTAATTGTTTCTTGTTGGGTTACATATTTCTCAAAAGTTTTCTTGTCTTGATCATCAAGCTCAGAAAACTCAATATCCACAAAAAGATCTTCTGCTCCTTGGGAAAAATCTAAGTCTTGATGTTTAATTTCGCCAAAAAAGAATAGAATAGCTGATAATAAATTAGATTTACCATGATTATTTTGTCCAATAATAATCATCAAATCTTGTGCCGTAACTTTAAGCTCTTTAATAGAGCGCCAATTTTTTATTTCAAGTGTTTTAATTTTCATATTTACTCCTCAATTTCAAATTATACAAACACTATCTCCCTCATTATGTCCCACCAACATATCCTATTTTTCTGAATAGCTGGAGGAATGGCAAATTTCCGTCAACTAGCAAACTTTGCTGCGCCCGCTAAATTTAGGCCCCAGAACAATAGCATCTCTTGGGAAAGCTTATTTTGACATCGTCTTTTGGGATTTTTATAGTCTTTTTAACACCTGCTTTTTTGTCCGCGTTTAGCGCTCGGGCAATCTCGCCTGTTTTCATCAGCTCCAAGTTTAGTGGCAGTTTTAGAATTTGTTCTTTCGTTTTGCCTCTTTTGGGTTAAATTTACTGTGACATTATAGCGAATGGGGTCTTAAGAGTTTAGTAAAAAGAAAAACATCAAAAATTGCTTTATAGTTTTTGGTGAGCATGTGAATATAAATTTGACAGAGAGTAAAAATAAAATTTAAGCCGCCAAAGACGGCTTAAATTTCACCTCTCAAAAACGAAAATTTTATTCACTCCGTTTTCTCTCGTCGCGACGTAAAATTTGCCGTCCTTGATAGCTAGCGCATGCGCGTCGTTTGCGCCTTCAAAGCTATAAACCTCTGCGATCTTTCTGCTGCGCGGATCGAGCTTTAGGATGCTTGAGTATTGCTTTGAAAGCAGATAAACAAACTCGCCTTGCGCATCCATACCCGTGACATAGTAGTCGCTTACGTCTCTGCCTTCTTTTACACCGAGGGTCTCGTCAAAGCTAGGCACGAACTCGCTCGAGAGCAGATTATCGGCGTCACTAAAGCTCGCCACGCTCCAGCTTTGCTTGATGTCATCGGGCACGCTCGCGATGAAAAACTCGCCGTAAAAGTCCGAGTGATCCCAGCTTAGGATATACTGCTGTTTGGCACGCACGGTGGAGTAGCGGTCTTTGAAATCAAGCGTGAAATTTTCGTACCCATCGTGCAGATAGCGCCACGCTTTGTTCGCTTCCTCTTTACTTTGATTGGGCGCCGGTTTAAAAAACTCGTAGGTTTTGTTGTAGCTCATCGCGCCGATCGAGCCTTTAAAAAAGCTCGCAGCGACGGTGTCTTCCATCTGGATGATCCAATCGGGCGTGCTTCGCAGATAGCTTTTTACGGTTTTTAGCTCGTCATCCATCTCGTAAAGCTCAAATTTGAGCGTACCGACCAAAAAGCTTTTGCTCGCTTCGTCGTAGTCAAGCCCGGCGACGGGATTATCGTTTTTCAAATTTAGTGTTATCTCGCCGCTTTTACGAAGCGGAGTCAAATTTGTCACGGCGCCGTCCGCGGGACTTAGATTAAACTCGCCGCCCAGCGCCAGTGCAGCGCACAAAAGGGTTAAGGTTAAAATTTTTCTCATATCGCGACCTCACTTCGGTAAATTCGGTAGTTTTGGATTCCAGCTTTCGCGAAAATCAATTTCGGTTTCTTCCCAGTGATCAAGCTCCCAAAACCACTTTGACGGATCGATGCTCATGCGCGAAGGCGTCGCGGAGGCTAGATAGGGCGGAGGGCCTGCCGTGATGAAAGCCTGGACGCAGTTAAAAGCCATGATGATAGCAAAGGCCACCACGGCTATCTTGCCTAGCGCAAATTTGGGTAAAACCGCGCCGTATGCGCCCTCTTCACTTTTTTGCATTATTTTACCTACGTTTTTGCCTAGCAGCAAAATCACACCCAAAAATATAATGACGCAAAAATGTACCACTACGACCCAAAACTGCGTGTGTGCGCCTAAAATTTCAAGCCCGAAGCCCTGCTTGATGTCGAGGTAGCCGCCGCCAGTGCCGTCAAGGCTATAGTGTAAAAAGCCGTCGTAAAGCCCAAGGCACGCTAAAAAGAGGATTGCAGCGAGGTATTTGACCTTAAAGCCGTATCTAACGATAACTAGCGCCATAAACGAGATCGCTACCATGCAAAATCTCTCATGCCAACACATAATGCAGGGACTATCGCCCATACCAAAGCCCAAAACAAGGCATGCGATACCTACCGGCAAAGCGATGAGAGCGAGCGCCGCGAGGGCAAAAAGGTTGAAAAATAGCTTCTCATCATCGCCCCAGCCCGCAGAAATTTCGGTGCTGCGGGTGAAGCTTTGAGACATTTTATCTTGCATACTTTCCATCGCTCGCTCCTAGAAATTTCCCATAGGCACGACGGCAAATTTATTTACCCATGCCATCATGATGACGAGTATCGCGACACCTGCAATACCAAAGCCCATAACCGCGCGCTTTTTCTCAGGCTTGAGCCACAGCAAAAGAGCTGCGACGAAAAACATAAGAACCATTAAAAATTCCATGTTTTCTCCTTTCTTGCTGAAATTTAATATCATAAAATATTAGGCTTTTATTTATTAAATATACATTAAAAAATATATTTTTACAAGTATAAATATATTTTTTTGTTATATTTTTATGCTATTAAAATATATATTACTAATAATTTTTTTATATTAAAGCTTATTTTAAACTTATTTCAGGAGTGTTAATTTGATTTTGCTCTTGTAGGTTTGTGCAATTGAAATTAATAAGAGATTTAACAAACAGTAAGATGAAGTCATAACTAAACGCTTAATTTGTCTTGAGTCAAGGTGATTTTTCCACAATTGCTTTTTATACTAGCAATAGTTTATTGCCAAAGTAGTGCTAGTATAAAAACCCAAACAGCCAAAGTGGAATTTTATTTCCAACCCCGACTTCAATATCGTCAGCTGCTATATACGAATTTGGCATATCTTTTATCTGTTCAAAGCTCTTTTTAGCTCCACCTATTTCAAAGACAAACTCTCCCACTATAAAATCTCCATTTTTACCAGAGTAAATTTCAGTGATATTTCCAAGCTGATTGGCAAAGAAAGTTTCTCTCACATTGCCCATATCGGGATTATTTAGATACATTAAATTTGTATTTTCAAGGTAAATTTTGTCCGCCTTATCCATATTTTTTATAGCTAACTCGTTTTTCATGAGAAGCCTAATAAGCCCGGCACTATCAAGCATAGCAAGGTACTCTTTTAGT
Source organism: Campylobacter concisus (assembly GCF_003048535.1). Taxonomy (NCBI): domain Bacteria; kingdom Pseudomonadati; phylum Campylobacterota; class Epsilonproteobacteria; order Campylobacterales; family Campylobacteraceae; genus Campylobacter; species Campylobacter concisus. Next base: position 143,198 of record NZ_PIRQ01000006.1, read on the forward strand.
GTCCTATCATCTCTTATGTCTACAAGTGATTTTAGGCTTGAGTAATTTGGCTGATACGGGACGTTTGCGCTTATGGCATGAGTTAAGATCTTTAGCTTTCTTGCCGTGTTGCCGTTTAAATTTGGATATATGCTTAAAAGATCGCTATCTATCGTAGCTTCTATACTTTGTTTTAGAGTCTGATAAAAGGCAGTATCATTTGGCATATCGTTATAATATGGATAGTAGCCTACCTTCAGATACTCTCTAAAAAGCTTAATGATTGCTAGATCTTTTTGTTTTAAGGCATTAATAATATCAACAGCTATCTCCTGATGATTTGCGAGTAAATCTGTAAGCTCAACCGCTTCTAAATTTATACCATACCTTAGCCCTAGATACTCCCTAAAGCTCATTCCGCTCATCTTATACACTATTGCTCTTCTACTTAAATCATGAGAGTTTTTTAGTACTTCAAGAGCAGATGAGCCAGTAGCTACTATGTTTAACTCTTTAAAATTATCATAGGCAAATTTTAATACGGCCGATATATCTTTGCTTTTATGAATTTCATCTAGGTATAGATGCTTTCCACCATTTAATACAAACTCTCTTATAATCGAGGTTATATCGTTTGATATCTCTATGTCATCTAGGCTTAAGTAAAGACTATCTTTGTTTTTACTGGCAAGCTGAGCCAATGTAGTTGTTTTGCCTATTCCTCTTTGTCCTAGGATAACGATAAGTCTATGAGATAAATCTTTAGAATCTATAAAATATCTTTTAAATTTATGGTTGTTTAACCTTATAAGGTCATTGCTCTTTAAAAAAAGTTGATCTAGCATGGCTTATCCCTGAATTATGTAATACAATACAATTATAGCATAAAAATATGTGTGATAGACTACAAACATGGTTAATCTTAAAAGCATAAACCCTTTTTTATTGTAAATGACCATATACATTTACAATCAAAAAGCACTCACTCTTCCCCTCCTTGATAAAAATTTACCTCTTCAACTAGATCCTTTAGAATTTTCGGAGTTACTGGCTCGCCATAAGTATTCATAGTGATCTTGTATTGTTGTTCGTGCCCTACAAGGGCAGCTATATGTTCAATCCTCTGGCCACTTTGGATGAGCTTGTTTATGAATGTATGTCTAAATGAGTGAAATGTCCTTGTTTTATCATCATCTTTTATAACTTTAGTATTGATCTTCTTTCTAAAATATTCAGAGAAGTCTTTATTATCACAATTAAATAGCCTAACTGCTTTGCCACTTTGCTTAGCTAGTTTCTTTTTACTCTCTATAAATTCAAACAGCCCAATGCTATTTAGCTTAGAGTGGATAGGAACTATCCTTACAGAGTTTCTAGTCTTTAAAGTCTTACTCTTGCCTGTTTTTACATCTATTTTTGTATTTAAACTAAAGCATACTATGTTGTATTTTTCGACTATGTCATCTGTGTTTAACTGTATTATCTCATTTAGTCTCATGCCAGAGTAAGCTGCTATATGAGTAACGAAAAATAGCTCATCTTTGCTTATTCTTTGACTTTTAGTATCGCCACTTGATCTAATCTTACTAACAATATCCAAAAGTGCATTTACGTCACTATCTTCATAAGGATTTTTATTTGTAACGTCATCTTGGTTTAAATTTATTTGTAGATCCACAGCTGGGTTCTTATCTATATAGTCGCTATCGTAGCAGTATTTAAAAAACTCACTAACTCTAACAATATACTTCTTAATGGTTGATTTAGAAATTTTTGGCTTATCTTTTGCTAAAGCTATGATCTCATCTAAGCTCTTATCTTTATAGAGACTATTTTGAGAGAGTTTGGTTGGTAGTTGTAGTAAGACATTTCTGAAATTTAGCAAGTCATCTCTTTTTATCTTTTTGATATCTAGCCCATCACCAAATTTCATAGACATTAGCCGTCCTACATGTCTAACAAGACCAAATGTGCTATCACTCCAGTTGTTTGAAATACTCGTGTTTGATACATAGTTTTCAAATGCACTCTTTAGCGTGACCATGTCAGCTTTACTGTCGCTTTTAGTAGATGAGACTAGCTGTGATTTAAAGCTTCTAGCTCTATTTGAGAAGAGCTTTTGAAAGAAATTTATAGCTTCATTGAAAGTCATGCCACTAGCATCACTTGTATCATCTATCGCAAGGTCTTTAGCCTCAATGCCACTTAAAACTATGCCCTTATCTTCATATTTATCTGCCTTGTATAGCTTTACCTGACCACCAAAGGTAGGATCATTTAAATTTCCATACCCAAATTTTAGATCACCACTTAGCTCGCTATCTCCATCTGGCATTAGCTCACAGCCAAATATTCTCAATATATCATTGTTTGTTAATGCACCCTTTTGTTTAGCTAGCTCATTTATAGTATCTGTTAGATCACAAATAGAGCGTTTTAGAGATTTTTTAGTAAAAGGTAGCACCAAATTCTGCTTTTTTAAAGTCTCTATGTCGTCTTGATAGCTATCTATGTTAGCCTCTTTAACGCCTTTTGCTATCTCGTCTTTAGTATTATCATCTAAATTTGCACTCTTGCGCTTTTTACCAAGTGGCACAAATGCTTGTTGCTCATCATTTAATAGCTTTTGGTTTTTGCACATCTTATATGATATGTGATTTATGTTATCTATCGTTGCCTCAAGTACTCTTTTGCCAAGAAGCTTTTTGGTGTGAGGATCAGTGCAAGATAGCTTTTTACATATCTCATCAACCTCTTTTGATATGACACTGGGCAAGCTATCTTCTTTTAAACTCTGTTTTAAAAACAAATTTAGTGATAGTAGTCCATCTAAATTTATATATCCGCCAAGCATATCATGCTCTTTGATACTTTTGGCCTCCTTGGCTTTTAAAAGCATAAGCACCAAGTGCTCTATAAGTTCGCTGCTCAAATTCATCTTCCATGCCTTTTTGATCGCGTTAAAAATTATAGAGTAGATCTTAGCACGATTTTTTGCTGTATCAAAGCGTTTTGTGAGGAAGGAGGTTATGTATTCGGTTTTATTACCAAAATAAGGCCTTAGATATAGTGGGATAGCTAATCTAAAGTAGTATATACCATTTCGTTTGACTAGATATTGCATCTTTATTACCTATGCAATATAACTTTGTAGCAAAATGTAGCAGATATTTAGTGTGAAACTGGCTGTGTGCCGTCTTTTTGGTGCTTACACAAGGTTTATTTTTAAACCCTCATAAGCCGGAGGTCGGGAGTTCAAGTCTCCCCCGTGACACCATAACATCCTATTTTAGGCACTAGCAGTGATGCTTTTGTTCTTTCCCTTTCTTTAAAATTTCCTTTAAGAGTGGAACACTTAGTTACTAAAGTGGGACAGCCTCTTAAAAATTCCAATGATTATAAAGTCATCACCTTTTTAATACCATTTTAATACCATAAAATAAATTTGTTTTAAATTTTTGCTTCTAGCTTTTATTTTAGGTCACCTTTAAAATACCCCAAGGAATATCCAGCTACTGCCAATAGTTAAGCTTCAGTAAGCTTAACGGTAAAGATGAAGAGCTTCATAGTAGAGCCTTTGTAAAGAATTTTCTTAAAGGCTTTCAAGAAAACTTTGAGAAAGACTATACCGCACAGCCTTACGTACAAAAAATGAAAGAGGGTATAATGACGAAGAAATAAAAGGTTATACGAGTTTGCAAACCGGCGCCAGCTATATAAATTTCAAAAACATAACCGATACGAAAGATCTGGTAAAGACCATAACTCATGAAAACCAAAGATTGATGGATATACAAGATCATAGGGATATAAATAAAAATAGAGACAATGATACCAAATATGCATCAAATTTCTCAAATTTTGCGAGAAGTAAAGCATTCAATTGGGGCAATATCAAAACAATGGAGAGATTTCTTAAATACAAAATCAATAAATAGGGAAATAAATTATTAAATAATATGATAGAAAATAGTGGAAATATTTTTAGACATACAATTTTTCAAGGAGCAAATTATGAACTTCGCAATACAATAAAAGACAATACTATTGGCGGTAGTGGTAATGAATGATTTTTTTAATGCTTTTTGGCGAGAATTTCAATATAAAATCGTAGATTTAATCGTATATTTAGCCAATCATCACCCATTAGTTGCTTGGATTATCTTATATTTTTTGGGTTTGCTTGTACTATATTTTTGTTTTAAGTTTATTCGCCATTGTTATATAATCTATAATAAATCTAAAAATATAAAAATTTTAAAAATAGGTATATCATTTTTTATTCCTATTGTTATTGTTTTTACTTTCTCGTTAAATTCACAATCTACAAATCAAATGGATATTTAGTTTATTTTTGTATCTTTTCGTGGATTTCTACTATTGGTGTGATTTTTTGGGCTTTGCAACCTGAAAAATTTATATCAGATAAACCACAAAATAGAAACCCTAAAAACAAAAGAAGCAAAAAGCTAAATTTGAAAAAAGTAAGAATTCGTTTAATTTTACAAATGTAAAATTAAAAAATAAACAAAACAGCGGTGATAAATAGAAATTTTAAAAATATCTTTAAAATAGGAATGACTGAAAGAATAAACGAAAAACTATTAGCCAATACACCAAAAGGCGGAAAATTAGGTAGTGATGGTATATTAAGACATAACGGTAAAGAGTATGTAGCTCATAGTATGGATATAACGGGAAATAAAGTGATATATCAACAATTAGGTAAAAATAATAAACCGGTAGAGGTTTATAAAATTACTAACGATAAAGGTTATTTAGTGACAGCCTCTAAACCAAAGCTCTCTGCTTCGGAAAGCAGTCCTAGTACTTTAATAAAAGACGTAACAAAAGATATTAAATTTTTATGATAGCTCAAAAACACCGGGTATAGTAGCAGGCGCCACCATAGGCGTAGGTATAGATATTGGATCGCAGTATATAAATAACGGCTATAGTTTTAAAAATATTGACCATACAGAAGTAGTAATAAATGCATTAGGCGGTGCATATGGCGGAGCTGCTAGCGGTTTATTCTCAGCAATAGCCAGAGGCGCTTTTGTTAACTCATCTACCGAGCTATATTCTCAGCTTAAAGACAGATCAAAAGATGTAGATGCAGAGAGAGTGGTCGGAAAAGGTTTTGCTGGTGGATTTTATGGACTGTTCGGCAGTCTTGCGGGAACAGGTGGTAAAACCATAAAAGTTGGCGATGGAGATTTGCAGACTGCAGCAGAAGTAGGAACAAATTTTCTTACTGCAACAGGACAAGCTATTGCAGATAGTGTAGAAAGCAAAAAAGATAAAGCGAAAAAAGCAGATAAGTAATGAAGAAAAATTGGATTGTATTTTTTGGATCAATAGCATTTTTTATAGTAGGTGCTATTTGTATAATAATCCTAAAACTTCTTTTCGGAGAATATTATATTGATGCTGTAGCCGCATTAATCATACTTACAAATGTATATTTTATGATAAAAAACGGCATAAAAAAGAGTGACTTTTCGAAAAAGAATTTGAAAGAAATGGACGTCACGATAGGCGGCGTCTCTTTGATGCAGGCTATATTTGTATTTATAATGTGGATTGGTTACAATGCCACAAGAGGATAAACATAAAAAAGCAGGCAATTAGGATTTACGGACTGGGGCTGAAGCTGGGGCAAGTATATTTACTGGAATAGTACAGGCAGTTACAGATAATATGAATAGTAAAGATAATAAAAACAACAAAGACGATAAAAAAGAATAAGAACCGATATAAAAGTTTTGTTTAAGAACATTAATTTTAAAATGGGCATCATTTAAATTTTTAGATATAATTACGCAAAAATAATATTATTAAAATCAGGTAAAGGAACTCATGAAAAAAATATTTAAATTTCTATCTTTTTTAGTATTTATGCTATTTCTTACAGGATGTGCAAAAGATCTTATTATAAGCAATATGCCAAATTCAAATTTAAACTATCATGGCGATAATGTTCCTATAACTATCATAGCTTATAAATTAAGAGATGTGGCTAAATTTAAAGAAGCTAGCATTATCGATCTAGCCGAGAAAAATGGTGAAATACTAGGCTATGATAAGATTGACTCTATAAAAACACAAATTCAGCCAAATACAAATAGATACGCTTTTACAAATGTATATCCTGACGAAGTTCCGTATGTTGGCATTTTGGTACTTTATGCTGATCAGAGCAAGACAAATATCAAGGCTTACAAAGCTACAAAAGAGATAAAAGAAAAAAATATAGTTTTTGAAATAACAAAAAATGGCGTAAATGTTTTAGACGCTAGTAGCTCTAAAATACAAGCAAGCAAATAAAATGTCTGAAAAGCTAAAAGTCGTTTGGTATAACGGAATGAACGTTGATAAGGTTCATTTCGAGCAACAAGAAAGATATTTTGAGAGAAATTTAAACCTAAAAACCATCTCTTCTTTTTCAAATTTATACGGTGTTTTAGATTTAGAAATTTCAAGCGATCTTTTGCTTCAAGGCAAAGTAGGGCTAACTAAAATTTCTTGTATCTCTCAAGATGGCACGATTTTCAATGCGCCAGATCAAGATGAATTACCAGAACCGCTTGAGATAAGCCCAAGCGAACTAAACTCAGCCATTATAGTGTTAAAACTACCTATTAGCTCAGGTCTGGTCGATATTAGCCTGCAAAATAATTTACCAAATCTAAAATTTACAGCCAAGCAAGCACTTATTAGCTCAAGAGTGCATGATGAAGCTAGCAACGATATATTAAACGAGCTAGACGATAAAGATGATTTTGAACTATCTTCGGCCTTTACACAAGATAAAGAAAATCTAATCCTAGCAAGCCAAAGATCATCTCTTGGAGTATTTGGCTCAAAGATGCCTTACGAGCTTAGCATACCAATTTGTAAAATAAAAAATATAGACCTAAATAAGCAAATAACACTTGACGAAAAATTTATTCCAACTTGTATTAACATCAGTAAAAATACCTTCATAACAAATTTTATAGAGGAGCTTAGCTTTGCTACAAAGCAACATCAAGAGAGTTATTTTGGGTTGCTAGGAGGTGTTGATCAAGCTAAAAATAGACTTGATTTTTCAACGTATTTAACACTAAATATGCTAAAAAAATGGCATTTGATATTCTCTTATTTACTAAAGAAAGATAAATTTCACCCAGAGTATTTGTATGAAAAATTAGTTGATTTTCAGGCTGATCTGTTGGCACTTAGTCACGATAATAGTTTTAGCGAATTTATAGCCTACGATCACAATAACCTAACTCAAACTTTTGTGCCTTTGATAAATAATCTAAGACTTTTATTCTCACATATCTTATCTCCAAAATATATAATGGCACAGATTGTTAAAAATAATCACGGCTTTTATGACTGTATTTTTGATAATCCAAGCATTATTGAAAACTCAGAAATTTATTTTGCTATTCACAGCGATACGAAAAATGAGTATCTTCTTAAAAATTTCAAAGAGCAATGCAAGATCCATACTCAATCAAATATAAAAGGCATAGTTTCTTCACAGCTAAGAGGTATAAACGTAGAGCAAATTTCTGTTGTTCCTAGTACTTTACCGAAGTTAAACGATTATATCTATTATAAGATAGACAAGAAAGATGAAATTTTTAAAAGCTTTGCAAATCAAAATGTGATTAGCGTTTATATAACGGCAAATTTACCGAATGCTGACATTAAAATGTGGGCTTTATTATAAGGATAAAAATGAACGAAAATCAAAATGAAACCTCAGTTTTAAGTCAAACAAATCTTTTAGGCCTTGGCACAAATCTTGCACTAGATCACGTGTTGCCATTACTTCTTTTGGCAAATAGGGTTTCAAAATTACAAAATTTTTCACAAAGTGAAATGGCAAATTTACGTGAAAAATTGATAAACGATATCTTAAGCACTACTTCAAAGATATCAAATCTAGGCATTTACGAGGAAGACGATATTATTAGGCTTAGATATTGCCTTTGTGTTTTTATAGATGAGAGCTTGCTAAAAAATGAAATTTTTATGAACAGCTTTTGGGCCAATAATACCCTGACAACAAGATTTTTTAATGAAAATCTAGGCGGAAATAAATTCTTTGGCATTATGGATAAGTGGTTTGAAAATGTTGGCAAAAATAAAGATTTCTTAGAATTTATATATGCTTGTTTGGTGCTTGGTTATAAAGGAAAATATGAAACCCAAGAAGATTGCAATGAAAAAATCTCTTATCTTTGTGAAAATATAGCTGCGGCCGTTTCTCCGCTCATAAAGGCCGATGAAAATGTATTTGAAAAGAGTTACTTAAAACAGACAAAGAAAAGCTTTCTTGAGGTATTTTCGCTAAAGCGTTTAAAATTTTATTTCATTTTGCTAGCTATTGCCATGATTGCAGCTGCATTTTTATATAGTACATATTCTATGGATCAAAACAATATCAGAAACGATAGCGTTCTAAATAATAAGATAGAGAATTTTATGGATAACAAGTAAGTGCAAGATAATTTTTGTAATAAATTTAATGAAGATTTTTTAGAGAATGAGCTTTATATTAGTTTAACTGATGAAATGTCAAAGTATAAAACTTTGATGCATGATAGCATAAAGTGGGATTATGTATTTAGCTCATCTTTAAAAGCCTTAAGTGAGTTTAGCCTTGATGCTAAGCTTTTAAATTTTTTAGCGATTTCTGCTATAAATTTAAATGACAAAGAGGCTTTTAAGACACTTATAAAAGCCTTTGCCTTTTTTCTATCTATTTTGAAAAAAGAGCCAAATTTACTTGCAAAAAATGAAAAACAACTACCTGCTAAAAAAAAGATAATAGCTCAAACTATAGAGCTTTTTACGCAAGCTAATGATAAAGCTTTGGATCAAGCTGACGCAAAAGCGTTTAATGACCTTGTGCCTGAGCTTTCGCAAGAGCTTAGTACACGTTTTGATACACTTTATATAGAAGAAAAAAAAGAAGAAATTTTAAAAGCTAAAGAGCCAAAAGTAATTGCTAAAACTGAGCCAACTTACCATCAAAGCGTTTCGTTTAGCAGCAATGATATTAGTACATTTAATGATAGAGAATTTAGAGAATATTTTATAAATTTATCACTAATACTTTTAAAGAGTGATATTAAAAATTTTACCGCTTATGCTTTAATTTTTGAAGCAATGTGGGGCAGGATAAAGGCGCTTCCATCAAGTAGCGATCAAATAACACAGATACGTTATCCTGATGAAAATCTGATTATGCTTTTTAAAAAAAGCAACGGACTAAACCTTGATATTTTAGAAAAATTTATAAGAAATTTAGCACTTAACCCATTTTGGATAGAAGGCATTAAGATATTTTGCGAGTTTTTAAATAGTGCTGGACTTGCAAGGCAAAGTGATCTTATTTGCGATATGGTTTTAAATTTTATTGATAAATTTCCAGATATAAAAAAGCTCAAATTTCAAAGCGGAGAAGCTTTTTTTGGCGAAGATATAAATAAATTTTTTATTAAAAGCAACTCTTTGGAATTTACTTCTAGCAGTGATAGTAAAAAAGATATGAGTTTTGAAGATCTAATAAAAGAACTAGACAAAAGCAAGCATGCTTCAAGTGCTCAAAGTGAGCTTAATTTTATGCTTGAATTATCAAAAATTTTTACTGCACAAGGCATGAATAATAACGCAAAAGCTACCTATGCACAAATAGTTAATTTTATAGAAAATACCGAGCTTAAAGATTATTTATCAGACATATATATAAAGGCAAAAACATTTGTGTGATAAAATATGTTTTTTTAAATCACCTTTAATTTTATTTAAATATAATTCTTAAATCATTTATGAAAAAAGGATGTTACTATGGCAGATAATCTAATCCCACCAAAAGAACGCATAAATATAGTTTATAAAACTAAGACAAATGACCAAGAGGCTGATGTAGAGCTTCCATTAAAACTTATGGTAGTTGCAAATTTAACTGGTGAAAACCAAACTCCACTTGAAGATCGTGAAGTGATTTCTATCAATAAAATAAATTTTGATCAGGTTATGAAAAGCTTAGATATTCATACAAATTTCTCTGTAAAAAATAAGCTAAATTCTAACAATGAAGATTTAAATATTGACCTTGATTTTGAAAGCATCCATGATTTTAATCCAGATAATATTATAAATCAAATTCCTGAGCTAAAAAAACTTTTGCAGCTTAGAAAAGCTTTAGTTGCGCTAAAAGGTCCTATGGGCAATATGCCTGATTTTAGAAAAGCGGTTTTAGAAGCTATAAAAGATGAAGATAGTAGAAAACAACTTCTTTTAGAGATTAAAGACGAACAAGATAAGGAATAAAAATGTCTGAAACTAAAGTTAAAACTCCTATCATTGAAAGCATAATGCAAAGGAGTAAATATTCAAAAGATGACGAGAGTTATAGCGTTGTAAAGCAAGGAGTTGCTGAGTTTATTTCAAATATAATAACAACAAATAATGCTGAAGATAAAATAAATAAGCTCGCACTTGATGAGATGATAGCCCACATCGATACCCTTTTATCTGCTCAAATGGATGAAATTTTACACAATAAATCTTTTCAAGAGCTAGAATCAACTTGGCGTGGAATTAGGTTTTTGGTTGAGAGAACAAATTTTAATGAAAATGTAAAAATTGATCTTTTGGACGCCACAAAAGAAGAAATTTTAGATGATTTTGAAAATAATCTAGATATAACTCAAAGTACACTTTATAAACAAATTTATTCAGCTGAATATGGACAATTTGGTGGTGAGCCAGTTGGTGCGATAGTGGCTGATTATGAGCTAGATAAATCAAATCAAGATATGACTTTTTTAAATAAAATGTCATCAATTGCTGCAATGAGCCATTCACCGCTTCTTACATCTCTTTCTGCTAAATTTTTCGGACTTGATAATTTTGGTGAGCTTGAAAATATAAAAGATCTAAAAAGCATGCTAGAAGGCCCACAATATACAAGATGGAGAACTTTTAGAGAAAATGAAGATGCAAAATACACAGGATGTATGGTAAATAGATTTCTTACAAGATCTCCTTATGTGCCAGAAGATAATCCTATAAAGAGCTTTAATTATAGAGAAACTGTAAATAATCACGATGATATGCTTTGGGGTAATGGGGCCTATGCGTTTGCTACAAGGCTTACAGATAGTTTTGCTGATTATAGATGGTGCGGCAATATTATTGGGCCAAAAGGTGGCGGTGCTGTAAAGGACCTTCCAACTTATACTTATGAAAATTATGGAAGTATCCAAACAAAAATTCCAACCGAAGTTTTGATCACAGATAGAAGAGAATTTGAACTTTCAGAAAATGGATTTATCGCTCTTACCTTAAGAAGAGATAGCAATAACGCTGCATTTTTCTCAGCAAACTCTGCGTTAAAGCCTAAAATTTTCCCAAATACTCCAGAAGGTAAAGCTGCTGAGACAAATTTCAGACTCGGAACTCAACTACCCTATGTATTTTTGATCTCTCGTTTAGCTCATTATCTAAAAGTACTTCAAAGAGAAGAGATAGGTACATGGAAAGAGCGTAGTGATGTTGAGCGCGGCTTAAATGAATGGCTAAGACAATACATCTCGGATCAGGAAAATCCACCAGCAGATGTTAGAAGCAGAAGGCCATTTAGAAGTGCAAAGGTTATCGTTAGCGATATAGCCGGCGAGCCGGGCTGGTACAAAATAGAGCTTTTGGCTAGACCTCACTTTAAATTTATGGGAGCAAATTTCGAGCTTTCTTTGGTCGGAAAACTAGACAAAGAGTAAGCTTACTATGTCGCTGATAGATAAAATTTTATATGAATTTAGTGATGAATCAAAGCTACGTCCATATTTTAAAGATCTAGACAGCGACATAAAAGATCACATTGATACCATTTTAAACTCTAGACTCGGTAACTACGGTCGATTAAATGATAGTATTATCGATCTTTGGTCAATGGGTGTTGAGATAAACGAGCTTGGTCATAAACTTGGTATGGCAATATATGAACTAATCAGCTCAAATGAGAATAGAATAGAAGTAACATCTATCGGATACGATGACTCACTAAAGCCTTGGCGTATTATCTTTAATATAAACTACAAGCATAAAAACGATAATTTCAAAGAGTATTTGCTAAAAGTTATTTTTAAAAACAATAGATATTGTGAGATTTTATAATGGATTATAATGAAAATAATTTAGCTTATTTTCAAAAAGAGATGGCATATCTTGATGAAACAAGAGCCCTTTTTATTAAAAATTTTCCAAAAGTAGCACCCTTTTTAGATACTAAAAGCAAAGATCCTGATGTTGAGAGCATAATAGAAAATATGGCTATTTTAACATCTAGGATCAGGCAAGAACTAGATGAAAATATCCCACTAATCGCTGAGTCTTTAGTAAATATATTAATGCCAAGCTATACAAATCCTTTTCCATCAGTTTGTATGCAAGAATTTACCTTAAGAGATGACTTCTCTGGGGTAAAAGAATTTATACCAAAAGGAAGTATAGTTGAGTCAAAGCAGATCAATGGCATAACGTGTAAATTTCAAACAATCTTTGACATAAATTTGCTTCCATTAAAGATAACAAAAGCTTTTATGTCAAACAATAAGAGTGATTATCTTCTAAATTTAAATATAAGCGTTACAAAGGACGAGCTTAGCACAAAAGAACTTGATATAGACTTTTTAAATTTATATCTTGGAGATAATGTTTACTTCTCTTCTACACTCTTAATGTGGCTAAAAAATTACCTGAAATTTATTACAATAAGTTTTGAAGATAGCGATCAAGAGATAAAGTTAAGCCCTGATAAACTTAGTTTAGATGAGTTTGATGAGCGTTTGATAAAGAGTGATGAGTTTGGATTTGAAGCATTTGAGCTTTTAAAAGAGCTATCATTTTTTCCTTCAAAGTTAAATTTTGTGCGATTAAATGGGCTTAGCTTTCTTAAAAATTTTTCTGCAAAAAGCTTTAATATTAAATTCATATTTTCAAAAGATATGCCAAGTGGATATGTACCAAGGCTAGAGTATTTTTCTCTTTTTGTTACGCCTGCAATAAATTTATTTGCAATGAGTGCCGAGCCTATTTTAAATAACAATAGACGAAGCGAATATAGAATTTTTCTAGATCGCTCAAATATCGATGCTTATGAAATTGTTTCAATCATTAAGGTGGTCGCCCATAGTAGTAATAATGAAAAAAGGATATTAAAAAACTATAAAAGTTTTGAGAGATTTGAATTTTTAAATGATGAGCGAGCAAAAGATTATTATTTTGTCAGCAATAAAACAGATATAAAACTAAACTCTTATAAAGAAATTTCTTTTTTTAAAAGTGACTCTAAAGATCAAACCATCAGCATAGATGCGTTTTGCTGCAATGGTGATTTACCTTGCAATCTAAAGCTTGGCGAGATAGATAGAGTTTTGTCCCACCAAGGTGTAACAACTAAAAATTTAACCATTCCAACTAGCGTAAAGCGAGTAAAAATAGATGGAAATCTTCTTTGGAAACTAGTTAGTATCTTGTCTTTTAGCTATCAAAGTATACTAGAGAAGGGCTCTTTTTTAGCACTTCTTAATACCTTTAGCGCGTCAGATGATGAGTTTTTTAAAAAATTTGCCAACTCGCTTTATGATATAAAAACGAAGCAAATTTATAGAGTTGATCAAGGCTTTGCAAAAAGAGGGTTGCTCTGTATATTTTATATAGATGAAAGTGAATTTGAGAGTATAGGAAATGTCTATGTTTTAGGTATAAATTTGGCTAAATTTTTATCAAAATTTGCATCAATTAATTCATTTTGCGAGCTTAAAATAAAGTGTATAAAGAGTAAAATTTTGCTTAATTATGACTTTTTAGGTGGTACAAAAAAATTAATATGAACAAAGAACTAAATCAAGCTTCTTTTTTTAAATTAATAAAGAACTGCCTGAAGCACCACGATAGAAGAGATATTTTTTTAAAAAATAGCCCAAGTTTTGCCTATCCGATTAATGAGCTTGAGAGCTTAAATAAAGAGGATGCAGTAAAAATTGTCGTAAATTTTATGGGTCTTTTGGGAAGTGCCTCGCATCTTACAAGCTATATTTTAGAAAAGATCTCAAAGAGTAGCGATAATAATTTTGAGAAATTTTTTGACTTTTTTGACAATTACTTGCTTTGGCTTTTCTTTGATAGCATTAGTTTAAAAAATTATGC